>CAYHCR010000001.1:0-37013 GCA_964354895.1 uncultured Myxococcales bacterium
AAGGTCCCGGCCGGCTACGAGCTCATCGCCGTGCACGCGGGCAAGACGCAGCCGGTCCACGACAAGATCGTCGCGAAGACCTACGAGCAGTACGCGGTGAAGGTGCAGGGCCAGAGCGACATCCTCATCCACGGCATCCCGTTCATCACGCCCTACAACGTCAACAGCAAGCACCTCAACCCGCTGCTCGTGCAGGTGATGGGGCTGGGGTATCTGTTCAACCTGTATCGGGGCCGGCCGCTCGTGAAGAAGGGCGGCGTGCTGATCCTGACGCACCCGCTGACGGACGCGTGGGACATGGATCACCACCCGAGTTATCCCGAATTCTTCCACCGGTGCCTCACCGAGACGACCGACTCGCTCGTGCTCGAGAAGAAGTACGAGGAGGAATTCGCGCACAACCCGGCCTACATCGAGATGTATCGGCGCGGGAACGCCTTCCACGGCGTCCACCCGTTCTACATGTGGTACTGGGGCGAGAACGGTCGCCAGCACGTCGGCAAGGTCATCGTCGTCGGCTCCGACAACGCGCACGTGCCCAAGGTGATGGGCTGGGAGCGCGCGAGCACGCTGGCGGAGGCGATCGCCATGGCCCGCTCCGAGATGGGGCGCACCGCCTCGATCACGATGGTCCACAACGCGCCGGTCGTCCTCGCGGACGTGGAGTGACACCCATGAATCCCGCGAACGGCGCGCTCCCGCCCGCGGCGGACTTCTCGGTCACCGAGACGCTCCGCGGCAAGCGCCTGCTCTTCACCGGCGCGACCGGCTTCGTCGGCAAGGTCGCGCTGTCGATGATCCTCACGAAGTTCCCGGACATCGGCCGTCTGTATGTGCTGGCGCGGCCGGGCGTCTCCACGGGCGCCGACGCCCGCCTCTTCGACAAGGTCATCCCCGCGCCGCCGTTCGATCCGCTGCGCGCGAAGCTCGGCCCCGACTTCGAGCGCTTCATCCATGAGAAGTGCGAGGCCGTCGGCGGCGATGTCTCCAAGCCCTTCTGCGGCTTCCCCGAGGAGCTGCTGAACCGGCTCACCGGCCAGGTCGACGTGCTCGTGAATTGCGCGGGCCTCGTCGACTTCAACCCCACGATCGAGTCGGCGATCAACGCCAACGCGCTCGGCGCCCTCCACGTCGCGCAGACCGCCAAGCGGCTCGGTGCGGCGCTCGTGCATGTCTCGACGTGTTACGTCGCCGGCAACGAGACGGGGATCATCGCCGAGGACGAGAACATCCTCGGGTTCTTCCCCAAGCGCGACGAGTGGCGCGGCCAGACCTTCGATCCGATGGTGGAGATCGACGACTGCAAGCGACACATCGAGCGGATCAAGGCGCACGCCGAAGACAAGGCGATGCAGAGCGAGTTCCGCGCGAAGGCCCTCGACCGCCTCCACGCCGAAGGGCGCGACGAGACCGACGAGAAGGCGCTGCGCACGGGCTCCATGCGGGAGCGCAAGCTCTGGGTCGGCGACCAGCTCGTGAAGGCGGGCCTCGAGCGCTCGCTGCACTGGGGCTGGCCCAACACCTATACCTACACGAAGTCGCTCGGCGATCAGGTGATCGACGGCTTCTCCCGCAGGGAGGGCCTCGACTTCGCGATCGTGCGTCCGGCGATCGTCGAGAGCGCGCTGCGCTTCCCGTTCCCCGGCTGGAACGAGGGCTTCACGACCACCGCGCCGCTGACGTTCCTGGCGATCAAGGGCCACCGCGCCTATGTCGCGCGCGAGGGACACATCCTCGACGTCATCCCGTGCGATCACATCGCCGCGGGCCTCATCTCCGTGACCGCGGCGATCCTCGCGAAGCGACACAAGAAGGTCTATCACCTCGGCTCGAGCGACAGCAACCCGCTGCTCGTCACGCGCTCCATCGAGCTCTCCGGGCTGTATCGGCGCCGATACTACAAGCGCAAGAAGCTCGAGGAGGGCGAGAGCGAGTGGAAGAACGAGCTGCTCGCGCGCATCGAGGCGCAGATCGTGACCAAAGAGAGCTACCTCTCGACCAGCGCGCCGCAGATCGCCAAGTGGACGCGCAACGTCTCGCAGTGGCTCACGGACGCGAAGCCGTCGTGGGGCGGGCCGCGGCTCGGCGCGACGATCGAGCGGGTGCAGAACGAGCTCGACGAGGTCGCCCGCAAGGCGGACCTCGCGCACTCGATGTTCGATCTCTTCATGCCGTTCCTCTGGGAGAACAACTACATCTTCCAGACGAAGAACATCCGGGCGCTGCAGGCCTCGATGGTGCCGGAGGATCGCGCGCGGATCCCGTGGGATCCCGACAGCTTCGACTGGCTGGACTACTGGCTCGACATCCACCTCGTGGGCCTCGAGAAGTGGGTCTACCCGAACCTCGAGGACGAGCTCGGCGCGCGCGGCAAGAAGAAAGGTGTGCCGGTCTACCGGGACCTCTGGGAGCTGATCGAGGCGCGGGCTCGCAAGCACGCAGGAAAGGTGGCGCTGCGCTTCCTGCGCGACGGCCAGGACGATCGCTACACGTATGGCCAGCTGCGCGACCGGGCGGTCCGGGCCGCCTTCTTCCTGCAGGCCTCCGGCGTCGATCCGGCGGACCGGGTGCTGCTCATGGGCGAGAACCGCCCCGAGTGGCCGATGGCCTACTTCGGCATCCTCAAGGCCGGCGCGACCGCCGTGCCGCTCGATCACCAGTCGACGCGCGAGGAGGTCGAGAACGTCTGCCGCACGGCCGGTGCGAAGATCGCGGTGCTCTCCCAGAAGGTGCTCGAGAAGCTGCAGCTCGAGCCGGGGACGCAGCTCGGCGGCGCGACGGTGGTGCCGCTGCAGGATCTGTTTCACGGGAAGTATCCGGCCTGCGACGAGGCCCGCCTCGCCTCGCGCGAGCCCGGGGAGCTCGCGAGCCTCATCTTCACCTCGGGCACGACGGGCAAGCCCAAGGGCGTGATGCTCAGCCACCGCAACTTCACGTCGCTGGTCCAGAAGATGAGCCAGGTCTTCGACCTCGGCGAGCGGGACGGCATGCTCTCCGTGCTGCCGCTGCATCACACGTTCGAGTTCTCCTCCGGCCTGCTCATGCCGCTCGCGGTGGGCGCGGAGATCGCCTATCTGGAGGAGCTCAACGGCGACCGGCTCGCGGAGGCGTTCCAGACCGGACGCATCACGGCGATGGTCGGCGTGCCGGCGCTCTGGCAGCTGCTGCTGCGACGCATCGAGGGCAACTTCTCGGACGCGGGGATCGAGAAGCCCGCGAAGGCGCTGCAGACGGCGGTGCGCAAGGCGGACGACAAGATCGCCTCGACGCTGCTGGGCAAGGCCGTGTTCCTCCCGGTGCATCGGCGCTTCGGCGGGCGGCTGCGGTACCTCATCAGCGGCGGCTCTGCGATGCCCCCCGACGTATATGACGCCTTCAAGGGGATGGGCTTCGCCATCTACGAGGGCTACGGGCTGACCGGGTCGAGCCCGGTGCTGACGGTGCAGGCGAAGGGCGACGCCGCGGCGGGCCACGTCGGCAAGCCGCTGCCGGGCGTCGAGGTCCGCATCCACGAGCCGGACGCCGAGGGCGTCGGCGAGGTGATCGCCAAGGGCCCCAACGTCATGGTCGGCTACTGGAACGATCCGGAGGCGACCGCCGCGGTCCTGCGCGAGGGATGGCTCTACACCGGCGATCTCGGCAAATTCGACGAGGAGGGACACCTCTGCATCGTCGGACGCAAGAAGGACGTCATCATCGACGCCAACGGGAAGAATGTATATCCCGACGAGCTCGAGGAGCTGTATCGCGAGCACGTCAACGTCAAGGAGCTCTCCATCGTCGGGCTGGTGGACGAGGCGGGCGGCGAGAAGATCGCGTGCCTGCTCGTGCCGGAGTTCGGCACGGCGACCGACAAGGCGAAGGTCCGCGAGACGATCGAGGCGCACGTCCGCGAGGTCTCGCTGAAGCTGCCCTACTACAAGCGGATCAAGGTGCTGCACCTGCAGGACGCAGAGTTGCCCAAGACCGCGAAGCGCAGCGTGAAGCGCAAGCAGGTCGTCGACGAGCTCGCCAGGCTCGAGTCCAAGGCGAAGGCGGCCGCGGGCAAGAAGGGGCTCGTCGCCGACGGCGACACGTGGCTCTACGATCTGGTCGCGCGTGTGTCCGAGCAGCCGCGAGACAAGATCACGCCCGACGCGCGGCTCGAGCGGGATCTGGGCTTCGACTCGCTGATGTTCACGGAGCTCTCCACCGCGTTGGAGGAGGCGGGCGTGCGTCCGTCGGCGGCCGAAGAGGTCCTCGGCGTCACGACCATCGCGGACCTCTCCCGCAAGGTCATCGAGTGGCGGCGCGGCGGGCGCAGCGAACGCGCGGCGATCACGCCGGCGAGTGACTCACGCAAGAACAAGCGCGAGCGGGAGCGCAGCCTCTGGGGCAACCTGCTTGATGTGGTCCAGCCGGCGATCGACGCGATCCCGGTCGTCGGCGACGCGGTCGCGCTCGCGCGGGCGGACGGCCTGCCGGAGCTCTTCGAAGAGCGGCCCAAGCGCAAGGCGGCGCTGCGGCGCGGCACGAAGAAGGGCGAGGTCGACGGCTTCGAGCTCCCCGAGCCGATGGTCGCGGCCGGCCGCGGGCTGCTGCGGGAGGGCCAGAAGCAGCTCTACGACGCGCTCTTCCACAGCAAGGTCTACGGCCGCGCGAACATCCCGAGCCACGTCAATTTCCTGGTGGCCTCGAACCACTCGAGCCACCTCGACATGGGGCTCATCAAACACGCGCTCGGGGCCCACGGCGAACAGCTCGTGGCGCTCGCCGCCCGGGACTACTTCTTCTCCGACCGCTGGCGACGCACCTACTTCGAGAACTTCACGAACCTCATCCCGATGGATCGGCACGGGAGCCTGCGGGAGTCGCTCCGGCTGGCGAGCAAGTCGCTCGCGATGGGCAAGAACCTGCTCATCTTCCCGGAGGGCACGCGGGCGCAGGACGGCAAGATCGCCGAGTTCAAGCCCTCCATCGGCTACCTCGCCCTGACGAACCGGACCGGCATCCTCCCGATCTGCCTGAAGGGCACGTACGACGCATTGCCCAAAGGCGCGATCCTTCCCAAGGATCGGAACCTCGCGGCGCACTTCGGCCCGTTCCTCTCCTACGAGGAGCTCGTCGCCCGCACGCAAGGTCTCCCGCGCAGCGAGCAGCACCGCGAGGTCTCCCGGATCGTGGAGGACGCGGTGCGCGCGCTCATGGAGAACCGTCGCCTGACGCCGCGTCGCGGGCCCGCGCCGCATCGGCCCGCGCGCACGACGATCGACGTCTCCCCCGCCGCCGAGCCGGCGGTCGCACCCGCACACAAGCACGGCCACAAGCACGGCCCGCCGGCCGGCGACAAGAAGGAGCAGCCGTGAAGAAGGTCCTCGTCACCGGCGGGACGGGCTTCCTCGGCCGCCACCTCGTCGAGCTGCTGCTCAAGCGCGGCGAGCAGGTCCGCGTGCTGACGCGCGCGGCGGCGGCGCCCGAGCTCGAGGGGCTCGACGTCGAGTCGATCGAGGGCAGCGTCCTCTCCCGGGCCGTGGTCGATCGGGCCGTAAAGGATTGCGACGTCGTCTACCATTGCGCCGGGCTCGTCTCCCGCGATCCCGACGCGCTGACGCGGATGATGCGGCTGCACGTCGAGGGCACGCGCAACGTCCTGCAGGCCGCGGAGGGAGCGAAGGTCCGGCGCGTGGTCGTGGTGAGCACGAGCGGCACGATCGCGGTCAGCCGGGATCCCGAGGAGCTCTCGACCGAGGCGAGCCCCTACCGCTACGAGCTCGTGCGCGGCTGGCCGTATTACCTCTCGAAGATCTACGAGGAGAAGCAGGCGCTGTTCGAGGCGGCGTCGATGAAGACCGACGTCGTGATCGTCAACCCGTCGCTGCTGCTCGGGCCCGGTGACTCGCGGCTCTCGTCGACCGGCGACGTGCTCAAGTTCCTCAAACGCGAGATCCCCGCCACCCCGTCGGGCGGCCTGAACTTCGTGGATGCGCGCGACGCCGCGGCCGGATGCATCCTCGCGGCCGAGAAGGGCAGACGCGGCGAGCGCTATCTTCTGGGCGGGCCGAACTGGGACTTCGCCGAGTTCTTCTCTCGCCTGGCACGTGTCTCGGACGTGCGTGCGCCGACCGCGGCCGTGCCCGATCGGGCGGCGCGCTTCTCCGCGCGGCTCGTGGAGCTGCTGCACAAGGCGCGAAAGGCGGACGGCCTGCCGCCGGTCGATCCGGTCGGCGTGGAGATGAGCCAGCACGTCTGGTACCTCGATGCGTCCAAGGCGCGCGCGGAGCTCGGCTGGGAGCCGCGCGACCCCATGGAGACGCTCGACGACACCGTCGCGTGGCTGCGGGAGAAGCACCTCGGCGGCGACCCGCCGACGCCCAAGGCGCCCTCGTTCCTCGAGACGCTCGTGACCACGCTCGGCGAGCCGGAGAGGCCCGCGAAGGCCACGCCCCGGCCGCTCTCGAAGGCCAAAAAGAAGCCGGCACCGGTCCGCAAGGGCGCCGCACGACGCTGACACGCCGAGGCGGGGTTATCGAGCCGCGGTCCTCTTCACGCGCGCGGCGAAGGCGCGCTGCAGCTCTTCGCCGATCGCCTGGAGCGCGGGCTCGCGCGCCGAGCTGCGTCGCCAGCAGAGCGCGATCGTCCGCGACGGGGCGGGCGCCGTGAAGGGGCGCACCACGAGCGATTGCCGGCGGTTCTCGACCTCCAGCGCCAGGGTCGGCAACAGCGTCGCGCCGGCGCCGCCTGCGACCATCTGCACGAGCGTCGGCAGGCTCGTCGCGCGGTAGCCGAGCTCGTGGGCGCCGCGGCGACTGCAGACCTCGAGCGCGTGATCGCGCAGACAGTGGCCGTCGTCGAGGAGCAGCACGTCCTGGCCGTCGAGCTCGTCGAGCCGCAGGGGCCGACGGGAGCCCGCGAGCGGGTGGCCCTCCGCCGCCGCAAACACGAACGCGTCCTCGCCGAGCGAGACCCCCGGGAGCTCCGCGAGCTCCGTGGTGCGGGCGAGGATCGCGCCGTCGAGCGCGCCCGCCGCCATCCGCTCGAGCAGCGTCGCGGTCTTCTCCTCCTGCCAGTGGAACGTCAGCTTCGGGAAGCACTGCCGCAGGCGCGGCGCGAGCTCCGGCAGCAGGTAGGGGCCGATCGTCGGGATCACGCCGAGCCGCAGCACGCCCGCGAGCGGATCGCCGAGCGTGCCGGCCTGGTCGATCAGCGCGTCGGCCTGCACGAGCAGCGCGCGCGCCATCGAGACGAAGCGCTCGCCCGCCGCCGTGCACCGCACGCCGCGCGGATCGCGCTCGAAGAGCCGCGCGCCGATCACCTCCTCCACCTGCGCGAGCTGCGCGGAGAGCGAGGGCTGCGAGACGCGGCAGGCCTCGGCCGCCTTTCGGAAGCTCTGCCGGTCCGCCACGGCGACCACGTACTGCAGCTGGCGGAGCGTCACCGGGTGGGGCGAGAGGCGCATGATAGGCGCGTCCTATCACCCTCGCGGTCGCCCGGAAAAGACGACGGCCCCGCCCGGCCGAAGCCAGACGGGGCCGCCGTGTGCGCGAGCTTCGTTGCGTCAGTGGAACGTCACGCCCGTGTAGGCGGTGGCGTTGCCGTCGCCGTCGGAGTCGACGCTCATGCCGACGCCGGCCGGGTAGAGATCGAACTCCTCGTTCATGCTCCCCGGCGTCCAGTAGACGCCCTGGTACGGCACGTCCGGGACGGTCGCGAGGTTGTTCTCGATCGCGTACTCGAGCGCCGCGTCCTGGCGCAGCTGGTACGCCTCCGCCGCGATGTCCGCGAAGCCCAGGTTCGACTCCGCCCAGCCGTACCAGTGCGCGTAGTCCGGGTTCATGTGGTACGCGCCGTGCCACGTCTTCACGAAGTCATACTTGTAGAGCTTGAAGTAGAGCCGCTCCGCCTCCGAGAGGTTGCGGTAGATCATCGGGCCGCCGAGCACGAGCGTGCCGGGCGCGGCGTCGGGGTTGTTCGGGCGACCCATCGCCGAGCCCGGCGTCGGCGGCCGCAGCAGGCCGTCGAAGTAGAGCGCCTTGAGGATGTCTGCGGCCTCGTCGACGACCACGTGGACGTTCTCGTGCATGCCGTCGGCGATCTCCAGCCGCTCCGCCGCGTTGTTGCGGGCGTGGCAGCCGGTGCAGACATCGAGCATCTCCTCGCGCCGCGCCGTGAGCACGTTTGCGGGATCCACCACCTGCACGATCGTGCCGTCGCGATCGTCGGGGAAGGCGGAGTCGGCGAGGCCGTCGGCGCCGGCCATGTCGAAGGGTGCGGCGGGATCCCAGGCGGGGTTCTCCTCGATCGCCGTGCCATTCATCACGTAGGGCAGCTCGCCGCCGCGGCGGAAGCTGCGGTGGGAGGGCATGCCGCCCACCGGTCCATACGCGATGCCGTACGAGAGATCGTGGTCGGTGTAGGGCCGGCCGTTCACGTCGACGCCCTTCTTCGGCATGTGGCAGTCGCTGCAGGTGGGCGCGCGGCCGCGGCCTTCCGTCTCGTAGACCACGCCGTGCTTGCTGGTCGTGTAGATCTCGTACTGCGAGTGATCCGGGCCCATGTGGCAGGTGCCGCAGGCGAGCGGCTCCTGCGCCTGCTTTGCGTCGAAGAGGTGGCGGCTGTGGCAGGAGTCGCACTTGTCCTCGACGTTGTGACAGTTCGAGCAGGTCGCGACGCCGCCCGAATAGATGTCTCCGTTCGCCGTACAGGGCGGCAGGTCGTCGAACCGGCCGGCCTCGAACATCCGCTGCCAGCCGATGGAGTGGCGGTTCGCCTGGTGGCCGCGGTACTGCGCCGGGTGGCACGTCGCGCAGGTCGCAGGCGACGGCATCGGGTTGTGGTTCGGCGCGCCGGCGACGTCCGTGCCGTGGCACTCCTGGCACGAGACCTCCTCCGCCATCTTGCTCGCCTTGTAGTCGGCGACGACGCCGTCGGTCATGAGCGCGTGGCAACCGATGCAGAGATCGGACTCGGCCTTCCACGAGCCGAGCGCGAGCGCGACGTCGACCACGCCGTTGGCGACGACCGAGACGTGCAGGGTGGCAGGCGCATACATTCCGTTTCCGGCGTTCACCTCGTACGTGCCGATCGGGAGCGTGAAGGAGAACGAGCCGTCGATCGCCGTGACCACTTCCGCGGCCTCGGCCGGGAGGATCGAGACCGTCGCGCCGCCGACCGTCGTGCCGCCGGCCGTCTCGGTGACGACGCCGCGCAGGGTGCCGTGCCAGAGGCCGTCCGCGCCGGGCCCGCCGTCCTGGCCGTCGAGGCCGGGCGCGCCGTCAGCGCCGGGGGCGCCATCGACGCCGGGGGCGCCGTCAACGCCGGGGACGCCGTCCTCCCCGTCGACACCATCCACACCATCGACACCATCCGCACCGTTCGCGCCATCCGCGCCGGGGAGACCGACGCCGCCCGCGGGGCCCTGCGACCCGTCCGCGCCCGCCGCACCGTCTTCGCCTCCGCACGCGACCAGTACGATCGCCAAGCATCCGCTCAAGATTCCGCCGAGGACTCTGCTCCGCGCCATGGGGCCTCCTGCACGAGGCGATCGACGCCTCCTGCTCCGTTCTGGCGTCGGCGTACGCCTCCGGCGGAGGGGCGCACATGACAGCCGTCAGGTCCGCTGATCGGTGTCGGTGGGTCTCCGAAGGGGCGAATTGCCTCAGATCCTCGCGCGATTGCGGACGAGGCAAGCCGCCCTCCCGCGCGCGCGGGGGCTTGGTCGCTTGACGTCGCCCGCGGGTGCAGCGCCGTGGACGGGGCGCGATGCGTGCGCGATGCTGGCGCCGTGCGACGCCTTGCCCTGCCCCTCCTGCTGCTCTCCGCCGGCTGCTTCCCCGAGCGGCCGCCGATCTCGCTGTTCGGCGAGCTCTGCGGCAACGGCCTCGACGATGACGCCGACGACCTCGTCGACTGCGCAGATCCGGACTGCGCCGCAGCGTGTGACGGCGTGACCGGGGCGATCGAGAGCGACTGCAGCGACGGCGCGGACGACGACGACGACGGCCTCGAGGACTGCGAGGACCCCGACTGCGCCTCGCAGTGCGACGACGTCGAACGCGACTGCGAGGACGGCGTCGACGACGACGGCGATGGCGCGGTCGACTGTGCCGACGACGACTGCAGCGGCGAGACGGGTTGCTGAGCGCGCGGCCCGCCCGGCTACGAGCGCGGCCCTCGGTGTGGCGGACGGGGCGTGCCGGGTGGTCGCGGTGGCGACGCGGGCCGTGGCACGGAGCGGACCTCGACGGCCGGCCGGGACGTCGGCGCCCGCGAGGCATTGGGCGGTGGCGCGGACGGACGAGGCTCCCGTGGCGGACGACCGCCGCCGTTCTGCCGGCCTGCTCCGTGCCCTGCCGGACGCTGGCCTCCACCACCCTGCGGACGTGCGCCCCGGCGCTCGGCCGGCGGAGCACTCGGCGGACGTGCGCCCCGACCCCCGGCCGGCGCACCGCCCTGCGGCCGCGCGGCCCGGCTCTCCACCGGCGCACCGCCCTGCGGCCGCGCGCCCGGCTGCGGTCGCCGATCTCCCTCGTGCGATCGCGGCCCACCCGCGTGCGACCTCGCGCCCGGAGCGGCCGGCGCTGCCCCGGCTCCTGGCCGGTGACCCGCGCCTCCGTGAGGCCTGTGACCGGAAGGCGCTCGCCCCTCCGCGGCTGGCTGGGACCTGCCTCCCCCGGGATGGGGCCGGCCCCCGCCCGGCGAGGCTCTCGGCGCGGCCTGCGGCGCCCGCGGCGGCGGTGCGATCGGCGCCGGCCGGCCGCTGGGCACGAAGTCCGCCGTCAGCTCACGCCGAACGTAGGCGCGCCAGATCTCCCCGGTGTCTCCCGTCCGCGCCTTCACGGCCGGATCGAAGCCACCGAAGAACCCACGCAGGTTCTCCAGATCGCGCTCGAAGTACTGCTCGGACTGGCTGTTCTTGGCCGCCGCGATCGTCTGCGGGAAGTCGATGATCACCGGCCCCGTCGGCCCGATCAGCACGTTGTACGGCGAGAGATCTCCGTGGATCAGATCCGCCATGAGCATCTTCACGGCCTCGCCACGCAGAAACTCATACAGCGGCCCGGCGTTCTCCGCCGTGATCTCCGCGTCGATCAGCCGGGGCGCCGGGTGGCCGTCTTCGGCCAGCACGAGCTCCATCAGGAGCACGCCCTCGAAGAAGAGCACGGGCTTCGGGACACAGACGCCAGCGGCGTGCAGCGTGAAGAGCGCGTCGGCCTCGGCGCTCTTCCACGCCTCCTCGGCGGAGGCCCGGCCGAACTTGCTGCCCTTGTCCATCGCGCGCTGCGTGCGCGAATTGCGGACCGTACGCCCCTCCTTGTAGCCGGCGTCGTTCTTGAAGCTGCGGAACTCCCGCTGCTTGTAGATCTTGGCCGCGACGAGCACGCCGCCATGGCGGACGAGCCAGACGTCGGCCTCCTTGCCGCTCTTGAGCCGGCCTACCACCTCGTCGACGACGCCCTCCTCCTGCAGCATCGCGAGCGGATCGTGCTTCATGTTCTCCCCGCCGGGCAGCGGCTCACGCCCCGCCGGTCGCGACCGCGCGCGACGCATCGCGCGACCAGTCGGAGAAACTTCCCTCATACAGCTTTGCGTCGGTTCGCCCCAGCCGCGCGAGCGCGAGCAGCGTGTGACACGCCGTCACGCCCGAGCCGCACGAGGCGATCGCCGCGCGGCCTTCGGACAGTCCTGCTGCTGCATAACGTTCCGCGAGCGCCGGCGCCGGCAGGAACCGCCCGTCCGCCCCGAGGTGCTCCGTCGTCGGCACGTTCACGGCGCCCGGCACGTGGCCCGCCCGCGGATCGACCGGCTCGACCTCGCCGCGGTACCGCGCCGCCACGCGCGCGTCCGACAGGAACGCGCCCGTCGCGACCGCCGCCGCGACGCCGGCCGCGTCGATCACGGCGCCGCGATCCAGCCGGAGCGTGCGATCTGCGCGTCCCACGTCCGCTGGCACGACGCGATCGAGCGCGCCGCCGGCCGCGAGGAAGCTCTGCAGACCGCCATCGAGGACGAAGCAACGCGCGTGGCCGGCGCGCGTCAGCAGCCACCACAGCCGGGCCGCGATCGCTCCACCCGCGTCGTCATATGCGACGACGTCGCTCTCGATTCCGATCCCGAGCCGCGCCGCGAGCGCCTGCAGCTGCGCGTCCGTGGGCAGCGGATGGCGCCCCGGACCGCGGGCCTTGTCCCCCGAGAGCTCCGCGTCGAGATCGACGAAGAAGGCGCCCGGCACGTGGCCCGCCAGGTATTCGTCCCGGCCGATCCGACCCTGGAGGTACCAGCGCACGTCGCACACGACGAGGCCGGGCCGGCCGCGACGAGCGGCGAGCCAGGCTGAATCGACGAGCGGATCGGTCACCGGGCCTCCGAGCGGACCAGCCGGCGGGTGCAGCACTACTTGTTGCGAGTCCCGCGGCGCAGGCTCTTGTTGCGGCGAACGCGCTTGCGCTTGACCTGATCGCGGCGGACTTTGCTGCGGTTCTTCACGGAACGCTTCGTACGGTTGCTGAGCTTCGCGGCCATCTGCGACTCCTGAGTACGGCACTTCGGTGCCTGAATTCCGGGTCTAGGTAGCCGAGAAGCGGTACGAACGCAACGATGGGTACGATCAGAGAATCCCGATCCGGGGCGCGCGGCTCTATCCGGACAAAGGAGAAGGACCCATGGACATGACGATCTCGTTCCCCGGCGGCAAGCGGGTCGATGCGGACTACGAGGGCTTCAAGGTCTCGACCGACCAGTCCAAGGCGGGCGGAGGGGAGGCGAGCGCGCCGGAGCCCTTCTCGCTGTTCCTGGCCTCGATCGGCACCTGCGCCGGCATCTACGTGCTGTCGTTCTGCCAGAACCGCGGGATCCCGACCGACGGCATCACGATCGTGCAGTCGCATGAGAAGGATCCGGAGACCAAGAGGCTCACGAAGCTCACGATCGACATCCGCGTGCCCGCGAGCTTCCCGGAGAAGTACCTCGGCGCCGTGCGGGCCGCGGCGGACGGCTGCAAGGTCAAGAAGACCATCGCCGCGCCGCCGGAGTTCGTGATCGAGTCGCACGTCACGGCCGGCTGATCGACGCTACGCCCGAACATGCAGACGGCCGGACCGGAGGCGCACGCAGCGCTCCGATCCGGCCGATTTCGTCGGGCCCCTGCGATCAGTACGAGATGCCGTACTCCTTCGCCCGGCTCTTGACGTCCTTCATGACGTTCGCGTCGAAGGAGTCGGCCTTCTCGGCGACGTTCTTGCTCTTCCACTCCTCACGCTTCTTCGCGACCTCGACCGCCTTGGCCTCGAGCTTCTTGCGCTCGCCGGCCAGCTTCTCGACGTGGGCGACGCGGGCGTCCCCGTCCATCCCGGCGAGCGCGCCGTCGAGCTGATCCGCCGCGAAGTTGCGGACCTCCGAGGGCTTCGCGAGCAGGTCCACCGCGCCGGTCGTGGGCGCCGGGGCCGCCGCCGCCGGCATGCCGCCTGCGCCGGACTTGCTGAGGAACCCGAGCCGGTCCGCCGCCGCTTCCGGCGCCATCTCGGCGAAGTCCCGCGCCTTGCGGGCCGAGGCCGCGCGGGCCTCGCCCTTGCCGGCGAAGATCGTCTTGCTGGCGATCTCGGAGTTGATCTTCGAGAGCTCGTCGTCGAAGGGCGTCGCGACCGCGACCATGCCGCCCGCCTGGCCGATGGAGACGAAGGAGCCGTCGGCGAGCTTCGCGAGGGAGGCGAACTGCGTCGCCGTGTCGGGCGCCTCACCGCAGCGCACCGTGTTCACCACGATGCCCTTCTGGATGGCCGCCTTCGCCCACGTCTTCGCCGAGTAGCCGTCGTCGTACTCCTGCGCGGGCGCGTCGCCGACCAGGAAGATCATCTTCATCGTCTTCTTGTCGGCCGACCACTGCATGCCCTGCACCGCGTCCGCGAGCCCCTTGCCGACGTGCTCCGGCCAGTCGCCGCCGCCGCCCGCGGAGAAGGTCTTCAGGTTCGCGTAGACGGTGTCGAGGTCCTCGGTCAGGTCGAACTTCTTCGTGACGTACTCGTCGCCGCGATCGCGGTAGCCGACGAGCCCGACGCGGATCTTCGGGGTGGGCTTGCCCTCCGCCATCTTGGAGGCGATCGACCAGATCTTCTGCTTGGCGCCCTCGAGCAGTCCGCCCATCGAGCCGGTCGTGTCGAGCACGAAGACGACGTCGATCTGCGGGCGATCCTGCGGGCCGCGCGCCTGCGCTCCGGCCGGTTCGGCCTCGTCACGGGCGAGGGCGGGCGCTGCGAAGAGCGCCGCGATCGTCGCGACGGCGAGGACGAGGAGCGTGCGGGACTTGGGGCTCGGGTTCATCGGGGGTCTCTCCTGGCGGTGGATGGCGGCGGTGCCGCGATGGGGAGATTCCACGCGCGGCGTCACGGAACGATCTGCGCGCTCGAAAATCGGCCCGATTCCGGGGGCTTGCGGAGGTGGGCGCGCTTGCGGGCCGAAGACGGCGCCGCTACAGGAGCACGATGACGCTCGCGTACACGTCGATCGGCGAGGGCGAACGCCCGACCGCGCTGCTGCACGGGTTCCTCGGCTCCGGTCGCAACCTCTCGGCGCTCGCGCGCGCATTCTCCGCCCGAGCGCCCACCCGCCGGTTCCTGCTGTTTGATCTGCCGGGCCACGGCGCCTCGGCAAAGCTGCCCGACGGGGCCACGCTCGACACGCTGGCGGCGCTGCTGCTCGACAGTCTTGACGCGCTCGCCCTGCCCTCGCCCGTCGACGTGATCGGCCACTCGCTCGGCGGCCGCGTCGCGCTCGCGGCCCGGGCGCTGGCCCCCGAGCGGCTCGGCGCGGTGACCCTGCTCGACATCGGCCCCTCCCCGATCACGCTGCCGGGCGGCAGCCACCTCGCGCTCCAGCGCCTGCTCGCGGCGCCGGATCGAGCGCCGAGCCGAGAGGCGTTCCGGGCGGCGCTCGCGGGGCCGGGGCTGTCGGCAGGACTGGTCGATTGGCTGCTGATGAACGTGGTGCGCGAGGGCGACAGCTTTGTCTGGCGGATCGACCGCGCGGCCCTCGACGCGCTGCACCCGCGCGTGAACGCCGCCGATCTCTGGGCCGCGATCCGCGCACCTGGAAACGCGCTGCGCTGTATCCGCGGCGAACACGGCGGCTACGTGAGCGACGAGGACCTCGCCGCGATGCAGGCGCTCGGCGTGTCGGTCGCGACGCTCGAGGGCGCCGGCCACTTTCTCCACGTCGACGCGCCCGACGCGCTGCTCGAGGCGCTGCTCCAATAGCCCCTCGACGAGCCCTCGCGCGCCGTGTCACCCTTGGAGGTCGGAGGGTACACATGAAGAAGAGTCTGGTGCTGGCGCTCACGCTCGTGGGCGTCCTGGGGTTCTCGTCGGCTTGTGATGACGGCGACGGTGGCGATGAAGGCGGCGGCGCGGGCAACGGTGCCGGCGGCAACGCCACGGGCGGCTCCGGCGGCAACGCCACGGGCGGCTCCGGCGGCTCCGGCGGCAACGCCACGGGCGGCTCCGGCGGCAACGCCACGGGCGGCTCCGGCGGCTCCGGCGGCAACGCCACGGGCGGCTCCGGCGGCAACGCGACCGCGGAGATCTGCGACAACACGGCGGATGATGACGGCGACGGCGACGTCGACTGCCTCGACGGCGACTGCTTCGCGCACCCGTCGTGCCCCGGCACGGCCGAGGACTGCGGCAACGGCACGGACGACGACGCCGACGGCGCGATCGACTGTGACGACGCGGACTGCATCGCCGATCCGGGCTGCGCGGGTCCCGTGGAGATCTGCGACAACGCGGACGACGACGACGGCGACGGCGACGCCGACTGCGCCGACACCGACTGCTTTGCAGATCCGTTCTGCGGCGGCGGCGGCGAGATCTGCGACAACACGATCGACGACGACGGCGACCTCGCGATCGACTGCGACGACGGTGAGTGCGCGTTCGACCCGGCGTGCCAGATCCCTGAGATCTGCGACAACGGGATCGACGACAACGGCGACGCGAACATCGACTGCGAGGACGCCGGCTGCGCGCAGGATCCCGCCTGCCCGCCCGCCGCCTGCCCGTTCGGCACGCTCGCGCTCGGCACGCCCGTGACGGGCACCACGTCGGGCGGCAGCGGCCTCACCGGCGACTGCGGCGGCGACGGCGCGCCGGAGAACGGCTTCGAGTTCGTCGCGCCCGCAGCGGGCGACTACGTCTTCCACACCGACGGCTCGACCTTCGACACGATCCTCTACGTGCTCGACGGCGCCTGCGCCGGCGCGACGCTCGATTGCTCGGACGACGCGCCCGGGATCCGCCCGGCCTCCCTCGTCACGGTGACCCTGACGATGGGCCAGTCGGTCACCGTCGTGGTCGACGGCTTCGGCGCCTCCCGCGGCGACTACGTGCTGACCGCCACGCAGGCGGTGCCCGAGGTCTGCGACAACAGCCTCGACGACGACTTCGACGGCGACCCCGACTGCTTCGACTCGGACTGCGCGGGCGATCCCTCGTGCCCCGCTCACGAGACGGGCCTCTGCGCCGACGGCCTCGACAACGACGCCGACTTCGACGCCGATTGCTTCGACTTCGACTGCCAGGGCGACCCGGCCTGCCCGGCGGATGAGGCCGGCCTCTGCGCCGACGGCCTCGACAACGACTCCGACTTCGCGACCGACTGCGACGACCGGGACTGCCTCGGCGATCCGGCCTGCCCGAGCGAGTTCGGCCAGTGCACGGACGGCCTCGACAACGACGCCGACGCCGACATCGATTGCTTCGACTTCGACTGCTCGACGGATCCGGCCTGCACGGAGACCGGCGCGCAGTGCAGCGACGGCCTCGACAACGACGGCGACTTCGACGTCGATTGTGACGACTTCGACTGCTTCGGCGACGCGGCCTGCACGGAGACCGGCGCGGAGTGCGGCGATGGCCTCGACAACGACGGCGACTTCTCCACCGACTGCGAGGACTTCGACTGCCGCAATGAGATCGCGTGCATGGAAGATCCGGCGACGCAGTGCGCCGACGGCCTCGACAACGACGGCGACTTCGCCACCGACTGCGAGGACTCGGACTGCGCGACGGCCGTGACTTGCTCGGAGTCTGCGGCGCAGTGCGGCGACGGCCTCGACAACGACAACGACGGCGCGATCGACTGCCTCGACTTCCGCGACTGCGGCGCGACGCCTGCCTGCGCGGGCTTCGTCTGCTTCGACGTGGACGCGGGCGACACGGTGCCGCAGACCCTCCTCGGCGGGACGGCCAACTCGGGCAACGACTACCGGGACCTCTCCTGCGGTTCGGGCGGCGTGGACGCGAACGATCTCTCGTACGAGTTCACCGCGCTGCTCGCCGGGGACTACACCTTCTCGACGGCGACCGCGCCCGTGGACACGATCCTCGAGGTCCGAGACGCGACCTGCGGTGGGAGCGTGCTCGGCTGCAACGACGACGCGGTCGGCACGACCTCGAGCGTCACGCTGCCGCTCACGGCCGGCCAGACCGTCATCGTGATCGTCGACGGCTACGACGCCTCCGACGTGGGGCTCATCCCGCTCGCGATCACCAGCCCGTAGTTCGGACCGGCCAGCGCATCGGCCTCTCGACGGCCCGTCTCCGCACCGCGGGGGCGGGCCGTCGTCGTTGGAGCGACCGCGGCCTTCGTCGGCCCGCCGACCGATCCCTTCCTCGTCACAACGGCCGATGATCGTTGACGTTTCACGGCCCCGCTGCTACTGCCGCGCCCGTGCAGCCGGGCATGAAGATCGTCCACAGGGCGCAGCCGACCTGGGGCGTCGGCGAGGTCCTCGGACTCCGCGAGCAGGGACGGTTCCTCGAGGTCCGCTTCAGCGGTCGAGGTCGAGATCCGATCCTCGTCTCCGCCAAGGACCCCGCGCTCGCGCGCCACCGCTTCCAGCCCGGCGACGAGGTCTCCCTCGCGCTCGGTGGCTCAGGGGTCGTCCGCGAGGCGCTCCCCACGACGGGCCCCGCGCTCTTCCAGTACCAGGTCGAGCTGCAGGGCCAGGTGCAGGCAGAGCTGCGGACCTGCTCGGAGCTGGAGCTCGTCCCGAAGCCGCCGAAGGCCGGCGCGCTCGAGCTGCTCTCCCGCGGCCGCGGCGGGGAGCCCTCCGCGTTCGCGCTGCGCCAGCAGGCCGTGCGGCTCGATCTGGAGCGACGCGCCGACGCGCTCGGCGCCCTCTTCGGCAGCCGCGTGATGCCCAAGCCCCACCAGCTCTCGGTCGTGCACCGCGTGCTGGCCGCGCGGCAGCCGCGCTTCGTGCTCGCCGATGAGGTCGGCCTCGGCAAGACGATCGAGGCCGGCATGGTCTACGCCGCGCTCCGGCAGGCGGGCCTCGCGCGCCGCGTGCTCGTCGTCGCGCCGAGCCACCTGACCGTGCAGTGGCTCGGGGAGCTCTTCCACAAGTTCCACTCGCTCTTCACGCTCGTGGACGAGGAGCGCGTCCGCAAAGAGGAGGACGGCGACGATCCGCGGCCGATCTGGTGGCGGCACGATCGCATCGTGACGTCGCTCGAGCTGCTCGCCGGGAGCGAAGAGCACCAGGAGGCGATCGCCGCAGAGGAGGCCGAGTGGGATCTGGTGATCTTCGACGAGGCGCACCACCTGGCCCACGACGACAGCTATGCAGCTGCAGAGGCGCTCGCCGACAACACCCACGGCCTGCTGCTCCTGACCGCGACGCCGCTGCAGCTCGATCCGGTGGAGCACTTCAAGCTTCAGCTGCTGGTGGATCCCGCGGCGCCGGAGAGCTTCGAGGCCTTCGAGCAGCGGCTCGAGCGGCAGGGCGAGATCTCCGACGCCACGCGCCGCCTGCTCTCCGCGACCTCCGGCGAGACGGCCGCCGCGGCCGCCGCCGACATCCTCGCGTTGCTCCCGCGGGACCCGAAGCTCGTCGACGCGGCCGCCCGCATCGCGGCGCCGGGGGACGACGGCCGACGTGCGCGCGAGGCCTTCGTCGGCCACCTCGCCGAGACCTACTCGATCTCCTCGCGCCTCATCCGCAACCGGCGCGCGATCGTCGGCGGCCTCTCCGCGCGCAAGCTCGTCCGCCACGACGTGACCCCCGCGCCCGAGGAGCTCGCGCTCGTCCAGCGCGTCCGCGAGGCGGTCGTCGAGGGCACGCTCAAGGCGACGCCCTTCGCGCTCGTGCAGCTCTACCGCCGCCTCGGCTCTTCGCCCCGCGCCGCCGCGGCCGCGCTCGTGAGCGCAAAGCTGCCCGAGCTCGCCGCGGTCGCGCGCCAGCTCGAGAGCGCGCCGCTGGATCGCAAGACCGCCGCGCTGCTGGAGCTGGTGGCGAAGGTCCGCGCCGCGGAGCCTGGCGCAAAGCTGCTCGTGTTCTCCGAGACCAGGGAGAGCCTCGAGTACCTGCGCGAGCGGCTCGGGCGCGCGGGCGTCGCGGCGGGCCTGTACCACGGCGATCTCACGCAGCTGGATCGCGACCGCGCGGTGGCGCGCTTTCGAGATCCCGACGGGCCGGAGGTGCTGCTCTCCACCGAGGTCGGCGGCGAGGGGCGCAACTTCCAGTTCTGCCACCACCTCGTGCACTACGATCTTGCCTGGAGCCCCGCGGCGATCGAGCAGCGCATCGGCCGCATCGATCGCATCGGCCAGCGCCACGAGGTGATGGTCCATGCCTTCCGCGTCGCCGGCACGATGGGCGCGCACGTCTACGACCTCTTCGCCGACGCGGTGCGCGTCTTCGAGGAGACGGTCGGCGGGCTCGATCCGGTGCTGGAGATCGTGGAGAACGATCTGGGGCGGCTGGCGCTGCAGGGAGATCCGGCGGCGTTCGCGCGCTACGGCAACCTGCTCGCCACGCGCGTCGCGGAGGCGCGGGAGGAGATCAAGCGCGCGTACGATCCGCTGCTGGATCTGCGCTCCTTCGACGGCCCGGCGGTGGCAAAGCTGCTCGATCGGGCGTGCGCGCGGCTCGAGCTCGAGACCAGCGAGGACGACTCGCTCGAGGTGCGCCTCGACGGCATCGCCCGCGAGCTCGACGAGCGGCTCGAGGAGACGGTGATCGCGCTCGCGCGCCGCGTCGGGATCCAGGTCGACACCGACGAGCAGGTCGACGCGTTCCAGTGCCTCTTCAAGGTCGGCGGCGAGACCGAGGCGGACGCGCTGCCGGGCCTCGCGCTCGACGACGGCGAGCGCCAGTGGCTCGGATCTTTCTGGCGCGACACGGCGGTCGTGCAGGAGGAGCACGACTACTTCGCGACCGGACACCCGCTCGTAGAGGCGCTCTTCGGCCACTGCCGCGACGGCGAGCTCGGCCGTGCCACGTGGATCGAGACCGAGCTGCTCAAGAGCGCGTCGCTCGGCTTCGCCTTCCACTTCCTGGTGGGGATGCCGGAGGCGGAGGACCTCGCCGCCGGCGCGAAGATCCCCTCGCGACAGGCCGCGCGCCAGCTGGCGTTTCATCGGATCGACGTCGGCGTCGAGTGGACGCGCGGCTCGGTGCGACCGCACGTGCGCGATGAATTGCTGCAGGCGCTCCAGGACGAGCAGCCCGAGCCGGCGCGCGCGCCGGGCGCTGGATCTGCAGAGCTGGCAGCGGCGGTCGAGGCGGCGTGGGGGCTCGCGAGGGCCGAGGCGCATCGCCGCCTCGCGCGGGAGCTCGCCGCGGCCGATCAGCGCATGATCGCGGAGCGCGACACCGCCGTAGAGCGGCTGGCGCTCGCCTCCGAGCGCGCCGAGCCCGACGAGCGACGGCTGCTCGCGCTCGAGGCGCAGAAGCTCGAGGAGTGGCACTCCGTCTGCGTCGGGGCGCTCCGGCAGGCGACGCTGGAGCTCGATCAGGCCGCCGGGCTCGTCCCCGCCTGATCGGGTGCCCCGGCCGAGATCCTGCGGGATTGCGCCATCGAAGGTACGATCTCCCGTCCGATTGGAGAGATCGCCGGATTGTCCAGCCGCCTCCCCACCTCACCGACCCTGCCCCTCGGCGTCTGCGTCCTCCACTTCGACGCCGACGCCCGGATCTCGTGGGCGAACGCCGAGGCGTGCCGGGCGTTCGGGCTGCCGCTGGCAGAGCTGCTCGGCCTGACGTGCGGTGACCGGCGCCTCGGGCTCCACGACGAGCGGGGTGCGCCCGTGGAGCCCGGCGCCTGCCCGGTCCGCCAGGCGATCGCCGGGCGAGGCGCGACCGTTCCGCGTCGGATCGATCTGCACGGCGCCGGGGGGCAGACGCCCTTCCTGCTCGCGACCGAGGCGCGGCGCTCGCCCGAGGGCGCGCTCGTCGAGGTCGTCGCGCTGCTCACGCCGATGTCGGCGCCGGCCTTCGGCGGTCGCCACGCGCTGCACGAGGCGGCGCGCGCCCACGCCGACGCCCAGCGCCTGTATCGATCGGCGTTCCTCGCGATGGGCGACGGCATCATCGTCTTCGATCGCAACGGCGCGATCGTGGACGCGAACGCCGCAGCCCTGCGCATCCTGGGCCTGCCGTTCGAGCGCGCGCTGGGGCTTGGGCCCGCCGATCCTTTCTGGCACCTGCTGCGTGAAGACGGCTCGCGGATGCCGCCCGACGAGATCCCGTTCGAGGTGACGCGCCGGCTCGCCCAGCCCCTCTCCGAGATCCGGGTCGGCCTCGACCGCGCGCCCGGCGAGCTCGTCTGGCTGTCGTTCACGACGGCGCTGCTGCCCGACCTCGGCGGCGGCGCCTCGGTCGTCGCGACGTTCTCCGAGGTCACCGCGCTCGTCGACGCGGCGCTGGCGCTCGGCGAGTCCCGCGCGCACCTCACACGGATCACGGAGGCGGTGCCCGGCCTGCTGTTCGAGCTCGTGCGCGAGCCGATCGGCGCGGGGTACTTCACCTTCGTCAATTCGCACGCGCCGGCGCTGCTCGGCGTCTCCGAGGCCGAGCTCCGCGCCAACGGCCTCCACGCGCTGCGCTACGTGCCTTCGTTGGACAGCGCCCGGATCTTCGCCGAATTCGAGCGCGCGCTCGCAGCAGACCTGCCCGTCACCGTCGAGTTCGAGGTCGCTCCTCCGACCGGCCGGCGTTGGGTCCGGCTCCACGCCTCGTGCGAGCGACGGGGCGCGCAGCTCTGCTACGCGGGCGTGATCATCGATGTCACGCGCGAGCACGAGCTCTCCGATCAGCTGCGGCTCGCGCAGCGCGCCGAGGCGTTCGGGGATCTCGCCGCCGGCATCGCGCACAACTTCAACAACCTGCTCGCCGCCGTCGTGCCGAACCTCGAGCTCGCCGAGGAGCAGGTCTCCGACGAGGTGCGCCCGCTGCTCACGGACGCGCGGCGCGCCTCGGAGAGCGGGGCCGAGCTGGTCCGCCAGTTGATGGCGTTCGGGCGGCGGGAGTCGGCCAGCGACGCCGAGAGCGTCGAGCTCGCGATGGTGGTCGACGAGCTCGCCGCGATCTGCCGACGGCTCATCGATCGGCGCATCCTGATCGGCTGCGGCCCGGTCGCGCGCGGCGTCCGGGTGAAGGGCCGCGCCGCGCTCCTGCAGCAGGTCCTGCTCAACCTCTGCGTCAACGCCCGCGACGCGCTGGAGGACCGGCCCGCGCCGACGATCTCGATCGCGCTGGAGGTCCGCGGCGCGCTCGCGGTGGTGCTCGTGCGCGACAACGGCGGCGGCATGGACGAGGCGACGCTCGCGCGGCTCGGCGAGCCCTTCTTCACGACGAAGCCGCCCGGCCGCGGGACGGGCCTCGGGCTCGCGACCGCGTACGGCACCATCCGGGACCTCGGCGGGACGATCCGCTGCAGCTCGGCGCCCGGCGGCGGGACGACCTTCGCGGTCGAGCTCCCGCGGCTCGTCGACGCGCCGAGCGCCGCGCCGTCCCGGACGGACGTGCAGAGCTTCCCCTCGCTGGCGGCGCGGACGATCCTCCTCGTCGACGACGAGGCGCTCGTTCGCACCGCGCTCGCCCGGATCCTCAAGCGAGCCGGCGCGACCGTGCTGGAGACCGGCAGCGGCGCCGACGCGATCGCGCTGCTCGCGACGACGCCCGTGGACGCAGTGCTGCTCGATCTCTCGATGCCGGGCCTCTCCGGCGCGGAGACGATCGCGCGCCTGCGCCCGCGCCACCCGATCCTCCCGATCTGCATCCTGAGCGGCTTCATCGCCCAGCCGATCGAGGGCGCCGATGAGGTCCTTGAGAAGCCCGTGGACCGGAACCGCCTGGCCGCGTTCTTCGAGCGGCACCTGACACCCCTCGGGTCGTAGCTACCCTGGAGGGGTTTCGGGTACCCGGTGTCACGTGCGATCCGATCGCAATTCCAGGCGGTTGCACTCGGATCTTCCCTTGCATCTCTCCCACCCCAAGGGGTGAGGAATGGCTCGCGCGACCCAGGGCCCACGGGTCATCGCCGTCGGCGGTGGGAAGGGCGGCGTCGGCAAGAGCCTGATCGCCGCGAACCTCGCCGTGGCGATGGCGCTCGCCGGCCGGGAGACGGTCGCGATCGACCTCGACCTCGGCGCCGCAAACCTGCACACGCTGCTGGGCCTCGAGCGAACCTCGGCGACGCTGCACGACGTGCTCGACGGGACGCTCGACGGCTTCGAGGCGGCCGCGGTCGCGACGCCGATCCACAGGCTTCGACTGGTCGCGGGCACCAACGGACGACCCGGCGCGGCGAACCCGAACGGCGGGCAGAAGGCGCGGCTCATCAAGCAGGCGCGCCGGCTCGACGCGGAGGTCGTCGTGCTCGACCTCGGCGCGGGCACCTCGTTCAACCCCGTCGACTTCTTCCTCGGCGCCGATCTGCGGGTGCTCGTCGTCACCCCCGAGCTCGGCTCGCTGCAGAACGCGTATGGGTTCGCGAAGGCGGCCCTCTACCGCGACGTGCAGCGGCTCGCGGCAGACGACGTCGAGACCGCCCTCTTCGAGCGCTCCCGCGAGAGCCGCACGCGCCTGTCGGAGGTCCTCGCGGATGTCGCGAAGGAGCGGCCCGCGCTCGCGACGGCGGCGCGTCGACACGTCGCGGCGTTCGGCGGCTGCATCATCGGCAACCAGGTGCTCGAGCCACGCGACGTCACCGTGCCCAGGGCGCTCGAGCGGCTGCTCGGAGATTTCCTGGGCCTCGATGTGCCGGTGATCGCGAGCCTCAAGGCGAGCCGGCCAATCCGCGACTCGATCCAGCGGCGAAGGCCGTTCGTGCTCGACGCCGGCGCCGAAGAGAGCTCCCGCCAGCTCCACGCGGCGGCCAAATGGCTGCTCGAGTCCGACGTCGAGGCGCTGCGGTATCTCCGCGACGATCTCGACGAGTCCATCCTTCCCGCAGCGCCCGGCGCGCTCCCGGCGGCCCCACCCCCGGAGACGAGCACGCACCTGCGCCACGAGCACCGGCTCCTCGTCGACCTGCCCGGCCAGCTGCTGCTCGACGGCACTCCGCACGCTGCACGCCTCAAGGATCTCTCCGAGGGCGGCGGACTTGTGCAGGCGCAGCTCGAGCTCGCCATCGGCTGCAGGCTCGCGCTGGCGGTGCCCGCGTTATGGCGGGGCGCGCGGCCCGTCGAGATCCGCCACTCAGATCGGGGCGCGTTCGGCGTGCGGTTCCTCGACGTGCCGGCGCTCGAGCTGCCGTCATGACCCCGCCTGGAACGACGGGCCTTCCCGCGCACCGTTCACACGCCCCGAGGGCTAGCGGGACCAAACGTCTCCGCAAGCTTCGCTGGATATCCGGATAAGAGTCCGGGATCACGGTGGTTTCTCCGGGGCCTCTCTCGGAATGTCAGACCGCGGCGGTAGGCTCTGAACATCGGTACAGGCACCAGCGTACCGGAGAGGACGGAGGCAGCCATGCGGCTCGGGTTCTTCTACGGCGTGAACGGAGACTCCGGCGTGCTCGCCGAGGTCCGAGAGCTGCTCCACGACTGCGAGCACCTGGTCTCGCTCGGAGATCTCGTCAGCACCGAGCGCGTCGCGGACGGCGACTGCCTCTCCCTGGCGCTCTCCTCCGGCGCGCCCGGCGCGCGCGTCACGTGCCTCGCGGGCGCGGCGGAGCGGCGACGCTCCCACGATGGCGCGCTGCCGGCCGAGTGGCGCCTGCGGCTCAAGGGGCTCCCGTCGGCCACGGTGATCGACGGCGTCGCGGTGCTCGGCGCCGCCGGCCTCGCCTCCCGCAGCGTGCAGGAGGAGCGCGCGCTCTCGGGCCGCCCGCACCTCCACGCGCCGCTCACGATCGCCGCCTCGGCGGGCGTTACGGAGCTCTGGCGATCGAGCGCGGGCAACACCGTGCGCGCGGCCTGGCTCTCGGACGTGCTGCGCGTAGGGCGGCACGAGCGCGTCCGACTCGAGCTGTCGGCCGTGGTGGACGACGGCGTGCTGCGGGTCGCGATCCTCGACGTGAAGGCCGGCACCCTCGAGGTCCGGGAGCGGCTGCACCTCTCCGCTCCGGCGCCCGCTGCGTCCGGCCACACACGCCGGGGCGGGCCGGGGGGCCACGGCGCGGCCGCGAGGCGCCGCGCGGGCTGACGGCCCACGCACGGGGGAAGCGCTGCGGGCCTGCTCGGCGATCAGTCGTCGTCGAGGCGGAAGACGCCGGAGACGCGGGAGACGCTCGTCGCGTCGATCACCGAGCGCGATCGGCGGCGCGCGGCCTCTTCGTCGAGCCGTCCGGCGATCACCTCGCGGGCGTCGGCGAGGCGCGCCTTGTGGCCGAGCAGCTCCGCGACCGCCACGAGGCCGTCCTGCTCGAGGAGCGAGAGCTTCGCCTCCGCGTCGTCGAGGTGGTTGCTCGCGCCGGCCCGATCTCCGCGGGCGAGCCGCTCCCAGACGGTCGTCTCCGCGCGCGCGAGCGCGAGCAGCCCGTCTTCCCTGCGGATCTCGACGAAGAGCGCCTCGGGCGGCTTGTCGTAGAGCGGCACCGGAAGGACTGCGCCTCCGAGCGCCTCGCCGCCGACGGGCGACCACGAGACGCGCAGGCGCGCGAGCTCGACGGCGTCACCGGCCGCGCGCACGTCGAACAGCAGGCGCCGCGGGCCGAGCCGGCCCACCGTACCGACCTCGACGACCAGGCCGTCCGCCTCCGCGCGGGTCGGATAGCGATGCAGCAGCTCGATCGCCTGCACGCTGGCGCTCGGCTGCACCTTCACGATCGCGCTCGTCGCGTCGATCTCCTGCGACGCGCGCAGCTCCTCGGCGAGCACGCCCGCGAGGTCGGCCGGATCTGCGACGAAGTGGTAGCCGCCGTCGCCCGCGCGCGCGACGCAGCGCAGGAGCTCCTCGTCGTAGCCGGTCCCGAAGCCGATCGTCGAGGTCGTGATGCCGCGGCCGGCGAGATCCCGCGCCGTCGCCTCGAAGCGCGGCGCCTCGAGCTGGCCGACGCTCGGGTAGCCGTCGGTGAGCAACAGCACGCGCGGCTTCGCGCCCGGGACGAACGCGCTGGAGAGCTGCTCGGCCGCGGCCTTGTAGCCCGCCGCGAGGTTCGTGCCGAGGCCGGGGCGCACCGCCGCGAGCCGCGCGAAGAGCTTCTCGCGGGCCTCGTCCGTCATCGACTGCGCGCGGAAGACGACCGACGCCTCGCGCTCGAAGACGACGACCGCGAGCCGATCCTGCGGGCCGAGGCGCTCGGAGAGACGACGAACGGCGTCGAGCGCCGCCGCTAGCGGCGGGCCGCCCATCGAGGAGGAGGCGTCGAGCGCCAGCGCGAGGTGCGCCGGCGGCCGCGTCGCCCCGGCGCTCGCGGGATCACCCGCGAGTCGCACGAAGAGGACGATGCGTCCCTTGCCCGCGCCGAGTCGTACGCCTGCCGCTTCGATCTGCATGGGGCCTCGTTGCGCCGCACTCTACCAGCGGCGCACGCTCCGGAGCAGCCCCGTCAAGCGCTCGCGCGGCGGCGCCGCGAAACGGTTGCGAGGCCAAAGAGCAGCAGCGCCGCGAGCTCGAACGAGCTGCCCGTCCGGCCCGCCCCACAGCCGCAGCCCGATTCCTCCTCCACCAGCAGCGCGTCCGCGCCGCCACCGCCATCGAGGAGGCCGCCGGCTCCGCCCGCGCCGGGGTCGCAGATCGCCGCGCCGAGGCAGTCCGCATCGTCGCAGTCGGTCTGCCCGTCCCGATCGTCGTCGCGCCCGTCGTCGCACGCGAGCTCGCGCGCAGCGGCCGCGCCCCCGGCACCGCCGGCCCCGCCCGCCCCGCCGCCGCCGCCTGCACCGCCGCCGCCCGCGCACGCCGGATCGCCCGCGCAGTCGGCATCGTCACAGTCCGTCCCGCCATCGCCGTCGCCATCGACGCCGTCCGTACACGAGCCCTCCACCGGCAGCCCGCCGGCCGGCCCCGGGTCGGTCCCCGCGGCGCACTCCTGCGCGAGCGTCGCGCCGTCCTGATCGACGTCGCTGCTGCCGTCTGCCGCGTCGCGCCCGTCGTAGCCGTACTGCGCCTCGCAGGCGTCGCTCGCCCCGTCGAGATCGAGATCTCCGCCTGAGACGCCGGGCAACAGCGAGCGCAGCGCCGCGTCGAAGACGCGCAGCCGATCAGCCGCCGGCACGATCGCCTCGATCGGCGCGCCGAAGAAGACGACGTTCGACTTCGCGATGACCGCCGCGCCGCCCGTGCCGTAGCGCATCGCGATCCGACCACCGGACGCGCCCTCGTCGAGCACGTCGGGATAGACGACCTCGTAGACACCGCCGGTCCCGTCGTCGATCCGCACGCTGGCGATCGCCTCGAAGGGCCCGCCCGCGACGCCCGTGAGCTCGTACGAGTCGGCGTCGTCGGAGAGGTAGGTGACGCCCAGCGTCTCGGTGAGGAAGACGCCGTCGCGCACGTCGTCGCTCGTCTCGACGAGCGCGTAGCCGATCTCCTCGCCCGAGATCAGCAGCTTGCCGCCGCCCGCGAGATAGACGCCCATCAGCCCCTGCATCGCGGACGAGATCGGCTCATCTGCGGAGGAGTCCTTGCCCGCCGCGTAGTCGACCGCCGCGTAGCCCGCGAGCGGCACCGTCCCGTCGAGCACCGCCTCGTCGAGCGCCCCGTCGAAGAAGAGCGCCCCGCCGAGCGAGCCGGCGATCGCGCCGCCGTGCTCCACGGCGTACTGCAGGTCGTTGTCGCGATCCTGCACCCACGCGTCCCGGCGGTCGTAGGCCTGGACGAAGAGCACTTGCGCAGCTGCCGCGCCTGCGGGCAGCACGGCGCCGCGCACGCGCGCGGAGACGGCCTGCGACGCCATGCCCTCGCCGTTCGCGGAGAGGGCAGCGACGCGCAGCGCGAGCGTCGTGCCTGACGCGATCGAAGGGAACGTGTGCTCGGTGCCGCGCACCAGCTCGCCGGCGTCCCAGCCGCGGCCGCCGGTCGCCCGATAGAGCCGGTAGGCCTCGGCGCCCGGGGTCGCGGCCCAGCGCACGCGCAGCGAGCCGTCGGACAAGTTCTGCGCCACGAGCCCGTCGGGGCGCGGCGGCGGCGCGCCGGCGCCCGGATTCAGGAACTGCGCGAGCCCCTCCGCGACGCCGTACGCGAACGCCTCGCGCCAGCGCGGGTCATGCAGCGCGCGGTTGTCGGCGTAGCGCGGCGGCGGCGAGCCCGACGGCGACGCGACGTTGTCGAAGAAGCCGGTCTCGATCAGCACGCCCGGCATGTCGTCGAGCGTGCGCAATTCGCCGAAATTCGCGACGCGCTTGCCGCGATCGCCGAAGTTCGGATCGAAGTCGCCGCGCAGCCGCGAGAGCACGGCCCCGTGCACCAGTTCAATCAGCTGCGTCGAGCCCGGCGGATCATCGCAGCCGGTCGCGGCCGCGGAGGTGCTGTGATCTCCGTAGGTCGAGCACGAGTAGCGGTAGGTCGACAGGCCGTTCGCCCCTGAACCGCCGTCGACGCCGGACGCGTTGGCGTGGATCGAGACGTACGCCTCCGCGTCGACGTACTCGGCATAGGCGGGCCGGATGCTGACGTCGCCGTACTGCGTGACGTTCGCATCGGCGCCGGCCCACGGCACGAACGAAGCGGCGCCCATCTCCCACCACGGCTTGCCCGAGCCGGTCCACGTCCCGCCGCCAAGCTTCACGGCGTCCGCGATCAGGTAGCCATCGGCGCTGCCGTTGCGCAGCGTCACCGACGCCGCGCCGGGCGCGAAGAGCCAGCGCCCCAGGTCGAGCCAGGTGTCGGTCGGCACCCGCTGATCGAGATCGACGAGCGTCGTCCCGCCGACGTGCACGATCTCCACGAGCGCCGCGGGCGTCCGATTTCCCCCGGCGACGAAGCGCATCGAGAGGTGCTGCTCCCCGACGTCGTTGACCGGCAGCTCGTAACGCACGGACCCCGCGGCGCCCGGCTCGAGCACGCGGTAGTCGTCGCCGTAGCCACCGGGGTTGTTGCCCGCGCTCCACGCGCCGGTCTCGACGACGCCCGCGTCGCCGTCGTCGAGGATCGAACCATCGCCGCCGTGGTCCGGCTCCCGCACGAGCACGACCTCGGCGCCCATGCCCTGCAGCAGCGGCAGCAGCTGGTTGGTGACGACCTCGGCCGTGAAGAAATCTTCCAGGATCCCGCGGCAATTTCCGCAGCCCGTGAAGTTCCAGCGGCTGCGCTGCGTGCGCCAGCCGCCCGCGCCGTCGTCGAGCCAGCCGTGGCCCGCGACGAGCGCGATCCTCCGGCCGAGCAGCGCGCCGCCGAGCGGCAGGCGGGGCGTCGCGATCGGACGCACCATCGCCTCGCGGGGGACCGGGCGAAGCAGCGGCGCCGGCAACTCCCGCGGCTCGACGCCGTAGGGCAGCAGACGGCCGCCGCGCCGCACGAGGAGGTGCACGCCGTCCTCGACGCCGAACGCTGCGAGCGCGCCGACGAGCGCCTCGCGCCGCAGCTCTTCGATCACCTCGGCCTGCGCGCCGGTCGGGGTCGCGAACGAGCCCTCGACCACGACGCGCTCCCCCGCGAGCTCCACGACGGCGAGATCGGCCGGAAACAGCGGCGCGCCGTCAGGCCCCGGCGCCCCCGTCCGCGCGAGCGCCTCGAGCGCCGCCCGGACACGTGGGCCGTCGGCGCTCGCCGCAGCGGCGGGTCGCGCGGCAAGAGAGAGAGCGATCGAGGCGACGAGCAGCGGCACCGAAGGGACGAGAGATCGACGCATGTCCCGGAGAGACAACGATCCGGCGGGTCGGGTCAACCCCCGACCGGTGCGCCGCGCCCCCAGAGGTGTGACGGCCGATCGGCCTGCCTCCCGCGACCGCGCGCTCGACGCGTACGGGCTCGCGGGGAGACATCGTCGGGTTCCTCGCTCCGATCGGGCCGCCACCGCCGACAGAGGCCCACGTCGGCGCCTTGTCGCCCGATGGGCGACCCGCTAGGACCCTCGCTCGTACCTCTCGACCCAAGAGGTCTCATGCGCGCCTCGGATCGCCCGGCCGGACGCACCCGCCGACGCACGACGCTCCCCCCGCGGATCGTCTCGCCGAGGCGCGTCGGCCCGGCAGAGCTGTACGGTCAGGTCGCGCCGCTGCTCGCCGGGGGCGCCGCCGGAGAGGAGGCGCTCGCGCGGCTCGCGACGCTCCTGCAGGAAGATCCCGCGCTGCTGGACCTGCGGTTCGAGCCCGACGCGTCGCGCACGCTCGCCGCCGAGCTCGCCGTGCTCGATGACGCCGCGCGGGAGCGCCACACCCAGCACGCCCTCCCTTCGCTCGTCCCGCCGCACCTCGGCCGCGAGGCGGAGCGGCTCTTCGTGCGCGTCGAGGGTCGCAGCGCCGAGCCCGTCGCCCGGCGCGCCCTCGCGCTCGGTCGCTACTTCGCGCTGCTGGATGATCTGGAGGGCGCCAGCGGGGCGGGCCAGAACCCGCTCTGGCACCTCCTCTTCGAGCTGACGCTGGCAGAGCTGCCCGAGAACGTCCCGCTCGCCGACGCGCTCGCGTTCGAGGGCGGCCCGGCCACGAAGCCCGCGGTCCGCGCCGCGCCGAGCCTCTCGACCGCGCTGCGCCTCGCCGTCGACGCGGTCCTCGACGAAGAGGGCGTCGCGGCCCGCACGGCGTAGCCTCTCTGGCCCGCGGCTGCGGGCGCGCAGCCCGACGCGGCGCGACCTCCACGCGGCGCCTGGTGCGCTCCGTCAGCGACCGGGCCAGCCCCGCGGCGGTCCTCCCACGCTGAAGCACTCCACGAGGCACGGCGCGCCGCCGCACGCCCCGATCGTCGCCTGCAGCGCGTCGCCGGCCCGCGCCGCGAGCTTCACCCGTCGCGACACAGCCAGCTCCACCCGCGTCCCCGGCGCCCGCAGCACCAGCGCGTTCGGCAAGACCTCCTCCACCACGTAGCGCGCCTCGATCGGCGCCTCCACGCGCGGCCGCGCCTGCTCCCACGCCCACATCGCCGCCGCGTACGCCTCCGGGTCCCTGCGCCACAGCGCGGCCGCCGGCCGACCGTCGAGCGCTGCGTCGTTGAGCGCCTTGCAGAGCTTCTCGAGCCGCGGGAGCACCGCCGCCGCCTCGCGCACCGCCGCCGCCGCCTCGCCCTCGAGCGCGCCCGCGATGGACCGCAGCGCCGCCTGCAGCTCGCGCCCCGGCCGCGTGACGCGCACCGCGACGTGGCCCGCGATCAGATCGTGCCACTCCGCGGGCGTCGGCGGGCCCGGTGGCCGCGCGGTCCGCTCCCGCTCGAACCAGCGCTCCGCCTCGAGGCGCAGGGTCTCGCGCAGCTCCGGCTCGACGCCGGCGAGCCCGCGCGTCAGGGCCTCGTCAAGCTCTGCGTCCACGTCGCCTCGTGGCGTGGCCGGCGCGAGAGGTCGATCGCGCGCGCCGGCCCACGCGGGTCAGTCCGGGTAGAAGCGCCCGCCTCTGGCGGCCTGATCGATGAGCAGCTGTGCCGGCCGGAAGCGCCGGCCGAACCGCTCCTCGTACGAGCGCAACCGCCGCACGATCTCCCCGACGCCGACCGCGTCGACGTACCGGAACGGCCCGCCCCGGAACGGCGGGAACCCCAGGCCGAAGATCGCCCCGACGTCCCCGTCGCGCGGGCTGCGGAGGATCCCCTCCTGCAGGCAGAGCGCCGCCTCGTTCACCATCTGCAGCGCGAGCCGCTGCTGGATCTCGTCCACGCCGAGCAACCGGCGCTTCTTCCCGCCCGGCATGAGCTCGTACACGGTCTCGTCGACGCGCTTCTTCCTGTCGTCGTACGTGTAGAAGCCCCGCTTGTTCTTGCGGCCGAGGCGCCCGTCCTCGATCACCTTCTGCAATCCTTCCGGCGGCACCATGCGGTCGCCGAAGGCCTCGAGCATCGTCTTGCCGGCCTTCTGCGCGACGTCGATCCCGACCTCGTCGAGCAGCGTGATCGGGCCGACCGGATAGCCGAAGTCCTGCATCGCCTCGTCGATCTGCCGGATGTCGCCGCCCTCGGCGAGCAGCCACGCCGCCTCGTTGAGGTACGGCGCCAGGATGCGCGAGGTGTAGAAGCCGGGCCCGTCGTTCACGACGATGACCGTCTTGCCCTGCGCCTTGCCGAGCGCGACCGCCGTCGCGATCGCGACCTTGCCGGTCTGCTTGCCGACGATGATCTCCAGCAGCGGCATCTTGTGGACCGGCGAGAAATAATGCATCCCGATCACGTTCTCGGGCCGCTTGGACGCCTCCGCGAGCTTGCTGATCGGCAGGGTCGAGGTGTTTGACGCAAAGATACAGCGCTCGTTGGTCGCCGCCTCGGTCTCCTGGAGCACGCGGTGCTTGAGCGCCAGGTCCTCGAAGACCGCCTCGATCACGACGTCGACGCCCCGCAACCCCTGGTAGTCGGTGCCGGCCGTGACGCGGCCGAGCACCTCGTCGCGCTCGAGCCGCGTGATCGACCGGCGCTTCACGCGCTCGTCGAGGATCTCCCGCACGTACTTGAGCCCGCGACCGATCCCGTCGTCGTCGCGATCCTTGAGCCGCACGGGCAGCTTTGCCAGCGCCGAGGTCACGTAGGTGATCCCGCCGCCCATCAGCCCGCCGCCGATCATCGCGACCGAGCCGATCTTCGCCGCCTTCACCGCCGGGTCGTCGACGCCCGTGTCCTTCTTGAGCGCCGTCTGCGCAAAGAAGATCCCCACGAGCTGCTTGCTCACGTCCGAGACGAGCAGCTCGCCGAAGAGCTCCGCCTCGCGCCGCAGACCTTCCTGCAGCTCGTGCTCGAGCCCGTAGCGGATCGCCTCGATCGCCTTGGAGATCGCCGGGTAATTGCCCCGCGACTTCTTCATGGCGAGCTTCTCCGCCTGCCGGAAGAGCAGCGCGCGGCCGACCGGGTTCTCCTCGAGCGCCAGCGCCATCAGCGCCTTCTGATCGGCCTTGCCCTTGCGCAGCCGCGCGAGCAGCGCGTCGCGCCCCCGCCGCGGCATCGGGACGCTGTGCTCCGCGAGCCCGAGCGCCCGCTGCCGCGCGACCTGCAGCAGGATCGCCTGCGGCACGACCTCGTCGACGAGCCCGAGCTTCAGCGCCTTCTGCGCCTTGAGCTGCTTGCCGGTCAGGATGAGATCGAGCGCCGCCTGCGCGCCGACGAGCTTCGGCAGCCGCTGCGTCCCGCCCGCGCCGGGCAGCAGCCCCAGCATCACCTCGGGCAGACCGAGCGCCGTCTTCCGATCGTCCGAGGCGATCCGGTAGTGACACGCCATCGCGAGCTCGCAGCCGCCGCCGAGCGCCTGGCCGTGGATGGCCGCGACGATCGGCTTCTCGCTGCGCGCGAGCTCCTCGAACTGCTGCTGCGCGCCGCGGGCGCTCTCCGTCGCTTCGGTCGCCGTCTTGAGCGTCGTGAGCAGCTTGATGTCGGCGCCGACGAGGAAGTCCTTCTTCCCGCTCGTCAGCACGACGGCCTTCACGGTCGGGTCGGCGCGCAACGCCGGCCACGCCTCCTTCATCGCCGCCGCGAGCGCCTCGCCGAGCACGTTCACCGGCTCGCCGGGCAGGTCGATGGTGAGGATCGCGACGCCGTCGGCGTGGAGCTCCACCTTCACAGCAGAGCCTCTGGTCTCAGTCGTCATGGCTCAGGCCCTCTCCAGCACGACGGCCGCCGCGAGGCCGCCCGCTGCGCAAAGCGTGACCAGCCCGAGCTCGGCGTCGCGACGCTTCAGCTCGTGCAGGGTGCTCAGGATCATCCGCGCGCCGGTCGCCGCAAAAGGATGGCCGAGCGCGATCGAGCCGCCGTTCGGGTTGAGCGTCTCGTCCGGCACCTCGCCGACCGCGCTCGTCCGGCCGAGGTGCTGCGCGCACCACGCCTTGCTGCCCAGCGCCTGGAGGTTCGCGAGCACGACCGCCGCGAAGGCCTCGTGGACGTCGACGACCGCCATGTCGGACAGCTCTGCGCCGGCGCGCTCGAGCGCCTTGGGCGTCGCGAACGCGGGGCCCATCAGCATCTGCCACTTCGGATCGATCGCGGCGTACGCATAGCTGCGCAAGTACCCGAGCGGCGTATGACCGAGCGCCTTCGCCTTCTCCTCGCTCATCAGGAGGAGCGCCGACGCGCCGTCCGTGAGGCCCGAGGAATTCGCCGCGGTGATCGTGCCGTACTTGCGATCGAACGCCGGCTTGAGCTCCGCCATCTTCGTCAGCGTCGTGTCGTCGCGGACGAAGTCGTCCCGATCTGCGACGCGCGCGTAGGTCGGCGGCACGAGGACGTGCATCACCTCGGCGTCGTACTTCCCGTCCCGCCAGGCGGCCGCCGCGCGGTCGTGGCTGCGCTTGGCGAAGGCGTCCTGCGCCTCGCGGCCGATGCCGTTCTCCTTCGCCATCTTCTCGGCGCTCTCGCCCATCGTGAGCCCGGTCGAGGGCTCCTTGAGCGCGGGCGGGACCGGCAACAGGTCCGTCGCGGAGAGGTGCGCGAAGCTGCGGAACTTTCCCGGGAGATCCTTCGCCTTGCTCGCCTTGACGAGCGCGTCGGCGAGCGGCCGGCTCACGGAGATCGGCACGTCGGAGAGGCACTCGGCGCCGCCGCTGATCGCGACGTCGACGTTCCCGAGCGCGATCTGATCGGCGGCGTTGGTGGTCGCCTGCACGCTCGTCGCGCACGCGCGGCTCACGGAGTAGGCGTCGACCGTCTGCGGCAGCCCCACCCCGAGCACGATCTCGCGCGCGATGTTCGGCCACTTCACGCTCGGCACGACCTGCCCGTAGACGAGCAGCTCGAGCTCTTCTCGTTTGAGGTCACTGCGGGCGATCAGCTCAGCGACGAGCGTCCGTCCCAGCTCGAGCGCGCTCAGTCGCCCGAAGACGCCCATCGATTTTACGAAGGGGGTCCGAAGACCCGCCACGATCGCGACGCGCCTTCCGACGCGCGTCGCCTTCCCGTTCTTCGCCATGCCGCCTCCGGTGCGGGGCCGTGGCCAGGGGCGCCTTCGGTTGACCCGCGAGTCAACGGACGCCGTCTGACTAGACCCCTTGACGCTGCGCGTCAAGCCGGGGCGAAACAGCCTTTCAGTCCGTGAGGTTGAGCTGCACGGTGATCCCGCGACCGTCCACGAAGAGACCAGACGGAGCGAGCCCCGACGGCTCATCGGCCGAGGTGCCGAGGCCGACGTCGGCCCAGTTCACCGTGAGCTCGAGGTTGTCGGTCAACGCGCCCAGGAAATCGCCCGCGAGCCACGAGGCCTCCGCCAGGATCTCGCCCGCGCCCTGTCCGCCGACGACCTCGAAGTTCTGCGCCTCGAGCGTGATGCCCTGCGCCGTCACCGCGAGGCCCAGATCCGAGATGACGTCGAGGACGCCGCACGCGTTGCCGCCGGTGCGCCAGACCTGCAGGCCGGTCTTGAGCAGGCCGCTCTCCGTGGTCTGCATGGACGTGAGCAGCACGTGGTCATCGCCCATCGGATCGGCGTTGCCGTCGCCGTCGTAGCTCTGCGGGATCGAGTCCTCGAAGACGAGCCGGTTGGCGAGCAGGTGCAGCAGCTCCGGGTGGAGCTGCAGGGCGACGTCGATGCCGGCGGGCAGCTCTGCCTGCGCCTCGATCGACGCGCTCTGGCTGGTGGCGAGGTTGCTGTGCATGCCGAGCACGATCGTCCTGGACGCGGTCGAGATCGTCGGGCCGCGCGCGGCGAGCAGCACACCTTCCCCGACGCGGAACGAGTCGAGCTTCGTGAGCGTGCGGTCGCCGACCTCGCCCTCGAGGAAGGTCTCCGCGAGCTCGCCGAGCAGACCGTCGAGGCCGGGGAGCTCCGAGGTGTCGTAGCCCTCGACGGCGATCGAGACGCCGGCGATCTGCACGTTCGAGAGGCCGGCGATGAGCCCCGTCCTGCGATCGCTGATCGAGGTGAGCGAGACGGGCACGCCCGCCTTCACGGCGACGCTGCCGTCGAACTGGCCGACGCCGTCGACGTCGAGCCAGAGGTCGAAGGCGGTGTCGGCGAGGATGCAGGTCGGGCAGTCGGCGATCGCCTCGATCGAGAGCGCGGGCAGCGACGGCGTGATGCGAAGGCGACCCCAGTCGGCCGACTCGTGGCGGATCGGAGCGAGGTTGATCGCGCCGGTCTTCGCGAGCAGCGAGTTGAGCGCGGGCTGGGAGATCACGACGGCCATCGCCATCGCGCCTTCCGTCGCCACGTTCTCCCGCAGCTGGCCGGCGCTCGTCACCGCGCTCTCGTAGCCGACGCGCTGCTCCGAACAGCTCCCGCCGAGGTTCGCCAGCAGATCATCGCAGCCGACCATCGGCACGATCGCCGCCGTCACGCCCACCGCGATGCCGCCCAACGCGCTCTTTCGCATCTCACGCCTCCTGCTGAACCCGGTATCCCTGCCGAACCATGCGCGCGCGTGCCTGCCGCCGCGTCGGCGCGATCGTCATCCGCCGCGCGGCCCGCTGCGACCTCATCAAGGCAGCAGCAGCGGCAACGCGGTGATCGCGCTCACGAAGACGCCTGCGAAGAGCAGCGTCGCGGCCGCGAAGAAGCCGGCGAGTCCCAGCAGCCCCGCGAAGCGACGAAACCCCGCCTCGCGCGACACGAAGGAGGCGATCGTCGCGCCGGCGGCCAGCGCGCCGAGCCAACCGAAGCGCGGCTCGGAGACGATCGTCCCGATCACGACGCCGGAGAGTCCGAGCAGCGCGCTGAAGATGAGGCTGCGCGCGGCGCGACCGGGCCTCGTCGCGGCCTGGGTGAGAAAATCCGGCATCTCCTCGGGGTGCGCGACCTCGAGGTGGACCGGGCAGAGCAGCTCGCCGG
>CAYHCR010000002.1:0-17384 GCA_964354895.1 uncultured Myxococcales bacterium
GCTCTCGAGCTCGTCCTGGCTCATGCGTGCGTGATACGTGAAGCACGCGTCGCAGCCCATCGGCAGGCCGAGCAGCTTGCCCATGAAGTGATCCTCGAGGCCCGCCCGCGTGATCTGCGGCCCGTCTTCCAGGTACTCCGGCCCGATGAAGCCGACGACCGTGTTCACGAGGAACGGATCGTATCTGCGCGCGAAGCCGTAGCACCGCGCCTCGAGCGTCAGCTGGTCCGCGCCGTGGTGCGCCTGCGAAGAGAGCGCCGAGCCCTGGCCGGTCTCGAAGTACATGCAGTTCGGGCCCCGCGTCGTGCCCTGCTCCTTCATCTGCGCCCACGCCTCGTCGATCAGCGCGACCGAGATGCCGAAGGCGCGGTTGCCCGCCTCGCTGCCGGAGAGCGACTGGAACATCAGGTCCATCGGCGCGCCGAGCGCGAGCGCCTTCTGCTGCACCGTGACGTGCGAGAGCACGCAGTGCTGCGTGGGCACCTCGTTGCGCCGCATCAGCTCGTCGAGCGCCTTGAGGATCTCCGCGGTGGACCGCGGCGTGTCGGTCGCGGGGTTCACTCCGATCACGGCGTCGCCGCAGCCGTAGGAGAGCCCCTCGCGCGTGCTGGCGAGGATGCCCTGGACGTCGTCGCGCGGGTGGTTCGGCTGCAGGCGCGACGAAAAACGCCCCGGCAGGCCGAGCGTCGAGTTCGCGCGGACGACGACCTCACACTTCGCCGCGGCCGTCATCAGGTCGAGGTTCGACATGAGCTTCGTGACCGCGGCCGCCATCTCGGGCGTGAGGCCCTTCGCGATCGAGCGCAGCGCGCCGCCGGTCGTCTTCGCGTCGAGGATCCACTCGCGAAACTGTCCGACCGAGAGGTGCGCGACGGCGCGGTAGGCCTCCTCGTGCAGCGAGTCCTCCACGAGCCGCGTCAGCTCGTCCGCCTCGTAGGGCACCACCGGGTTCGCGCGCAGCTCCGCGAGCGTCACGCCCGCGAGCACCGCGCGCGCCGCCACGCGCTCGACCGGATCGCGCGCGGCGATCCCTGCGAGCACGTCGCCTGACTTGGGCGCGTTGGCCTTCGCGAGCAGCTCCTTGTGGGAGCCGAACGCGTGGGTCACGCCGCGGATCGTCGCCTGCAGGGCCAAGGTGGCGGCACTCTAGATCGGCGGGCGCGGTGGCGCGATCCCGACCGCGATCAGTCTGGCAAGGTCTGCGCCAACACCTCGTCACGCCGCGCCTGTCGGAAGCTCTGCAACCTGGCACGGACCTCCGGATGCACGAGCGCGCAGAGCTGCGCCGCGAAGATCGCCGCGTTCGCCGCGCCCGCCTTGCCCACCGCGAAGGTCGCGACCGGCACACCTTTCGGCATCTGGACGATCGAGAGCAGCGCGTCCATCCCGTGCAGGCTCGTCGCCTCGACCGGCACGCCGAGCACCGGCACGTGCGTCTTCGCCGCGACCATCCCGGGAAGGTGTGCAGCTCCGCCCGCGCCCGCGATGATCGCCAGCAGCCCGCGCCCCTCCGCGGCTTCGGCGAACCGGAACATCTCGTCCGGCGTGCGGTGCGCGGAGACGACGCGGCACTCATGCGGGATCTGCAGCTCGACGAGCAGGTCGCGCGCGCACGACAGCGTCGCGAAGTCGCTCTGGCTCCCCATGATCACGGCCACCCACGGCTGCATCGAGCACCTCGTACAGGAGCCCCGGATGCTGCCCGAAGCGCCGTCGACGTGCACTCCGATCAGCGGCGGCGGGTCGGGCCGCCCGCGCGGGGCGGCACGATGGAGGTGGCGCCGTCACCGTCGAGCGCATCGCCCTCGTCTTCATGCTCCGGCGGCGCGGCGAGCTGCCGCGGCGGCGCTCGTCGCCGGGGCGCTGGGACAGGGGGCGCTTCTTCTTCGTAGCCCTCGTCCGGCTGGGCCGCCTCGCCCTCCGGCGATCCGCCAGCCATCCACGCGGTCACGCCTCCGGCGGCGAAGATCGAGATCGTCGGCTCGGCCATCCAGCAGGCGCGGAGCGTGAGCAGCCCGAGCATCGGACCGAGGAGGCAGAACCCCAGGAACGGCGCGCCCCACGCCGCGGCGAGCTGGAACGTCGCCGGGACCTCGGAGTAGGCGCGCATCCCTGCGTACGACTCGACGGCGAGCGCGAAGAGGCCCACGGACGTCAGCCAGAGGCGCGCGCGCCCGGCCGCCGCCAGCTCGGCCGAGACCCCGTGGGCGAGCCCGACCAGGAAGAGCGCGGCGGCGAGCAGCATCATGTCGTCGGCGAAGGCGTCGGTCCCCGCGCCGCCCCGGCCCATCTCGTGGACCTCCCGGACCGCGCGATCGATCGCGAAGAGCAGGCCCGCGCCGAGCGCGAGGAAGAGGGCCGAGAGCGTCCAATGAACGATCCGGAGGGTGTGCAGCGCGGGCATGCGCCAATGATAACGCAACCCGCACCCTCCGTTGCAGGGGGCTTGCGTGGGAGGACCGGCGCGTGCGCACGATCGGGAAGTTCTGCCTTTGGAGGTCCCGATGCGTCGCCCGCTGCTGCTGCTGCTCCCGCTCCTCGTCGCGTGCGAAGCCGAGCCCGCGCTCGTCCCCGAGGGCGGCGTCGCCTGCCGGACCGCGGCCTGCGTGACCGACGGCGGGGCGGACGGGCTGCGGCTCCACGCGCTCGTCGCGGCGGGCGACGCGATCTGGGCCGCCGGCGCCTCGGGCGTCCTGTTGCGCCTCACGCCGGGCGGCGAGCAGTGGCTCGACAGCGGCACGGCGCAGACGCTCCGCGCGCTGGCGGTCGGCCCCGACGGCTCGATCTGGGGCGCGGGAGACAAAGGCACGGTGGTCCGGCTTCACCCGGGCGCGGCCGATCGGCTCGACGCGCCCGGCGCAGAGCTTATCGCCGTCACGGCCTTCGACCTCGTCGCGATCGGCGTCGACGCGACCGGCCTCGTGCTCGTCTCCGACCGGACGACGACCTGGGCGCTGATGAACGGCCGCCTCACCGAGCTCGACGGGGCGCCGCGGATCGAGGGCTTCCACCGGACCGCGCAGGGGCTCTTCGCCTTCACCGACGACGGGATCCGCCGCTTCGATGGGGGCTCGTTCCTCGGCATGCCGCTCCCACGCCAGCCGATCTCGCGCGTGCTCCCCGGCGTCGGCACGCTCCACGTCGTCGCGGGCTCGGAGCTCTACGAGGTCGAGGCGGCGCGGATGACGCCGGTCGGCCGCCTCCGGGTCGACGACGTCCCGGTCGCGGTCCGCGCGGGGCGCGAGGGGCTCGAGATCGTGACGAACGACGGCCGGATCCGCGCGCTGCTCCCGCTCGGCGACGCGCCGCTCCCGCCCGAGCCCGCGACGCCGTTCGAGCCCGCCGCCGTGGTCGGCCTGGCGATCGCGATCGGCGACGCGGTGCTCGGCCTGCCGGGCCTCGGGTACGCCTGGCACGACGGCACGCGCTTCCCGGGTCCTGCGCCCGAGACGATCCCCACCGCCGCCGCGAGGGCGGGCGAGGAGCTGCTGCTCTTCTCTGCTGGCGCGCCGCCGATGCTCTGGCGGGCGGAGGGCTCGCGGCCCATCGGCCACAACGGCTTCGCGCTCCGACCGGCGTGGGCGGTCGGCCAGGCCGACGGGACCTCGCTCCTCGGCGCGGACCTCAACGGGGAGGTCTGGACCTTCCGCCCGGAGACGGGCTTCGTGCGCGAGACGCGCCGTCCGTTCGCCGCGATCGGCGCGCACGACGGCGGGCTCGACTGGCAGTGCCCGTACGACCAGAGCGCGACCGTCCAGCGCCTCACCTTCGGCGACGAGCAGGTGGACGTCGATGCCTCCGCGCTCGCGCTGCGCTGCCCGACGCTCGCGAAGCAGGACGCGTTGGGCGTCTGGTCGCTCTGGGCGTGCCGCGAGGCGGACGGGGCGCGCTACGAGCTGGTCGGCGACGTGCTGATCGAGCGCGAGCGGACGCCGCATTGCGTCTCGCAGCACGAGGTCGATCCGTCGGGCCGCGCCTGGGAGCGCATCCACGACCTCTCCGGCAGCGCCTGGGCGATCGACGGTCAGGGGGCCTACGAGCCCTTCGGCCCGGACACCTTTGCTGGCTTCCTCGGCGACGGCACGCCGATCGTGATGCACTTCGACGAGCGCACCGGCGCGCAGGACGTGCTCGCGATCCGAGACGGCGAGGCGACGCCGCTGCTGACCTCCCTCGACGTGCTGACCCACTGGATCGAGCCCTCCGGCGCGCTCGTCGTCGTCACGCCCGGCACGATCCTCCGGGCCGGCGGCAGGTAGCGGGCGCGTGCTACGGTCCCCCGCTTCGCTCCGGGGGACCACCGATGCGCCGCGCCATGCTGCTCTCCACCTGCCTCCTCGCCGGCGCCGCTGCGGCCGAGGCGGAGGAGCCCCTGACGTTCGAGGCGTGGCAACGCCAGAGCTCGCTGGTCTGCGTGGGAGATCCCGCGCTCCGCCTCCCGACCCCCGACGTCCGCGACGCGTTCGGCTTCACGCTCACGGTCGACGGTGCGACCGCAAAGCTCACCCGCACCGCTGCCTCGACGCACCCCGGCGAGCTCCGCTTCGGCGTCCTCAACGGCATCAAGGATCTGGAGCCGTGGACGCGCGCCGGGCTCGAGCTCTTCCTCGCCCGCTTCGAGCAGGCCGACGTCGACGCGATCCTGATCGGCGGCGACTCGGCGTACGGCGAGCTCGAGCTCGAGGACGTCTTCGTGTTCCTGGGCGAGCGGACCCGGCGCCCCGTCGTCCTGGGGATCGGCAACAACGAGTCGCGCGCCGCCTTCAACCGCGCCGCGACGAGCGCGTGGCGAAAGCACCCGCAGCTCCTCAACGGCAACCTCATCCGCCGCTTCGATCTGGCAGGCGCAGACGTGCTCACGCTCGGCGGCTACCACGACAAGGCGTTCGTCTCCGCGTCGGGCTCCTGCCTCTATCCGGAGAGCGCCGTCACGGGCCTGCCGGCGCTCGCGGCGCAGGCCGACGACCCGGTCGTGCTGCTGCTGCACGGCCCGCCGAAGGGTGATGGCAAGGAGGCGATCGACTTCGTGCCCGGTGGCGGCAACGTCGGCGACGCGCGGCTCAACGGCGCGATCACGGCGGCGAAGATCCCGTACGTGATCGCCGGCCACATCCTCGAAGGCGGCGGGCGGGCGACGGACGGTGGCGGCAAACGCCCGGTCGCGGCGGGCAAGCGGTCCAAGGCGCTCTGGCTCAACCCCGGCCAGGCGAACGGGCTGCCCTACGAGGTGAACGGCGGCGCGACCGGCTGGGGCCTCGCGGCGATCCTCACGATCCAGAAGGGCGAGGCGTCGTACGAGCTGTTGCGCGCGCCGAAGCCCGCCCCGGCGCCGTGACGCGCCGCTTGCGCCAGCGCCCCGTCGGATCCAAGTTGCGCGACCTCATGCGTCCTCTCCTCCGCCTGCTCCCGCTGCTCGCCCTCGCCGCCGCCTCCTGCGCGACGCCGTGCGAGGAGCTCGCCTCGAAGATCTGCGCCTGCGAAGGCTCGCTCGCCGCGATCGACGCGTGCGAGCAGCGCGCGTCGCAGTCCGAGGATCTGCTCGACGTCACCGAGGCCGAGCAGAGCCGCTGCGATGGCTTCGTGGACTCGTGTGACTGCCACGCGCTCGAGACGGCCGAAGGCAAACGTCGCTGCGGCCTCGCGGAATAGCGTCAGCGCCGGACGGAGCGGGAGCGCAGCGCGGTCAGGATCATGCGCGTCGCGGGGCTCCGGTTCAGCGTGTAGAAGTGGATGCCCGGCACGCCGCGATCGAGCAGCTCCATCGCCTGCACCGTCGCGTGCGCGATGCCGAGCTGCACGATCGCGTCCGGCTCGTCCCGCCGCTTCTCGACCTCGAGCTGCAGCCGCCGCGGGATCGTCGCGCCGCAGAGCCGCGTGAAACGCTCGACCTGGTCGTAATTCGTCAGCGGCATCAGCCCCGGCACGATCGGCACGTGGATGCCCGCGCGGCGGCAGCGCTCGACGAAGTCGAAGTAGAAGGCGTTGTCGAAGAAGAGCTGCGTGACGAGGAACTCGGCGCCGGCGGCGACCTTCTGCCGTAAGTTCTGCAAGTCATCATCGCGGTTGTGCGCCTCGACGTGGCCCTCGGGGTAACAGGCGCCGCCGAGGCAGAAGGTCGCGCCGTGTCGCTCGCGCAGGAACCTCGTCAGCTCGCTGGCGTACGTGAAGCCGTCCGCCGTCGCGACGAAGCGGTGCTGGCCCTTGGGCGGATCTCCGCGCAGCGCGAGCACGTTCTCCAGCCCCGCCGCGGCGACCTCGTCGGAGACCCGGCCGAGCTCCTCCTTCGAGTGGCCGACGCACGTGAGGTGCGCCATGACGTCGACGCCGAGCTCGCGGCGGATCCGCGCGGCGAGCTCGATCGTGTGGGCGCGGTTGCTGCCGCCGGCGCCGTACGTGACCGAGACGTAGCCAGGCCGCAGCGGGACCAGATCCTCCAGCGTGCGCAGCAGGGCCGCCTCGCCCTCGGGCGTGCGCGGCGGGAAGAATTCGAACGAGAAACACGGCTCGGCGCCGAAGAGCTTTTCGCGGATGCGCATGGGCCGGTCAGGCTACCGCGGCCGGCAGCCAGAGCGAGAACGAGACGTCCGATTCGGAGGGATCGAGCGCGACCCGCCCGCCGAGGTCCTCGACGATCCGCCGCACGAGCGCCAGGCCAAGACCGGTCCCCTGCGCGCGCGTGGTGAAGAACGGATCGAAGATCCGGGCGGCGCGCTCGGGCGGGATCGGGTCGGCGTCGTTGCGGATCCGCAGCCGGACGAAGGCGCCCTCGACGGTGGCCTCGACGAGCACGCGGCCGCCGTCCCGCACGTGCTGGAGCGCGTTGAGCACGACGTTCAGGAGCGCCCGCCGAAGCAGCAGGACGTCCGCGCGGACAGCGGGCAGCTCTGCCGGCAGCTCCCGCTCGAAGCGCGCGGCGACCGTGCTCGTGGAGGGATCCTGCAGCGCCGCGACGATCGTCTCCTCGAGGAGCCCTGCGAGCTCGACGTCGACCGGAGTGGGCTCGGTGGGCCGCGCAAAGTCGAGCAGCTCGCGCACCAGCAACGTGAGGCGATCGCCCTCCTCGGCGAGGATCGAGAGGAATTTCCCGGCGTCGGGTCGATCGCCGACGAGCCGCTTGAGCCCCGCGACCGCGTTGAAGATGACGCCGAGCGGATTGCGGACCTCGTGCGCGAGGACCGCCGACATCTCGCCGACCGCCGCGAGCCGCTCCTTGCGCACGAGCTCGGCGTGGAGCTGGCCGAGGCGGATGGCGGCGCCGAGCTGCGAGGCGAAGAGCTGCAGCGCGACGAAGTCGTGCTCGGTCATGTCGCGCGCGGTCAGCGCGATGACGTGCGTGAGCCGGCCGCCGACGCGGATCGGGCACCAGGCGCTGCGCACGACGCCGGCCTTCGTCAGGCTCGCGTCGAGCTGGTGGGCGCCCGCGCGGGGCCCGGCCTCGTAGCGCGGGAGGTTATCCAGGAAGACCGGCCGCCCGGTGTCGACGACCTCCGCGAGGATCGGCATGCGGGCGAAGGGCGCCTTCACGCCGATCAGCGAGCGCGTGTACGCGCCGACCGGATCGCCGGCGACCCAGCCGATCACGCGACGGGTGATCGCGCCGTCCTGCACGACCTCGATGAAGCCGCCCTTCCAGCCGAGGCTGACGAAGATCGGCTCCGCGGCCTCGAGCAGCGCCGCGCCGTCCTGCACGCGGTCGCCGTTGGGCAGCTCTGCGAGGCGGCCGATCAGCTCCTCGGCGCGCGCGATCTCCGTGAGGTCGCGACAGTCGAGCACGAGGAGCGGGCCCTCTTCGGTCGGTACGAGGCCGAAGCGGACGTCGAAGGTCGCGATCGATCGGTCGGACCTGCGAAACTTCACGCGGCAGGTCGCGGGCAGATCCCAGCCCTCGGTGCGCTGCGCGACGAGCCGCTCGAGCCGCGCCCACTCGCCCTCCGCGAGGTGGTCGACGAGCGTCGTGCCGAGGAGCTCCTCGCGCGTGCGGCCGAGCATCGCCGCCGCGGCGCCCGCCACCCAGACGAGCACGCCGTCCCGCGCCGCGAGGTACGCGTCGGGCAGTGCTTCGAGCAGCGCGAGTGCCTGGTTCAAGAACCCCCCGCTCCGGCGCGACGCGGCGCCGGGCGACCTTCGACCTGCGTGGATGGTGACACACTTGCCGCACTCTACGGCCGGGCGCAGGACCTTCCCCGCGCGCGCGCCTCGACGAGACGCTCCGGCTCACGCCCGCGGCAGTCGCAACAGCGCCTCGAGGCCGCCGCCCGCTCGTCCGGCGAGGCAGAGCGTGCCTCGGAACCGTTCCGCGATCGCGCGAGCGAGCGCCAGCCCGAGCCCCGAGCCCGGCGCGCCGGTGACCCGCGCCGCCTCTCCGCGGAAGAAGCGCTGGAACGCCGCGGCGTGCTCCGCGGCCGAGAGCCCCGGCCCCTCGTCCCAGACCGTCAGCGTGACCTCGTCTCCGTCCGCTGCCGCGCGCAGCCCGAGCGCCCCGCCCGGCCCGCCATACCGGAGCGCGTTGTCCAGCAGCGCCGTGAGCAGCTCGATGAGCGCGGAGGCCTCGGCCTGCACGGCGAGCCCCGCGGGCAGCTCCCACACGACGCGACGCGCCGCCTCCTGCGCGCGCGGCTCGATGAGCCGCTGCAGCGCCGGCTGCAGGGCCCGCAGCTCCACGGGCCCGACGGGCGCCAGCGCGGCGCCGTCCTCCGCGCGGGCGAGCGCGAGCAGGCCGTCCGTCAGCGCAGTGGCCTCGCGCGTCGTGCGCTCGAGCTCGCGCAGCGCCGCCTCGTACTGCGCCACGGTGCGGGGCCTGCGCAGCGTCACCTCCGCCTGCGTGCGCAACGTCGCGAGCGGCGTGCGCAGCGCGTGGCTCGCGCGGGCGACGAAGGCCCGCTCGCGCGCGAGAGCCTCGTGCAGCCGCGCGAGGAGCGCCTCGAAGGATCGGGTGAGGCGGGCCAGCTCGGGGTCGGGCTGCGCGCTGGGAAGTTCTGCGCGGAGCGAGCGCAGCTCGATCGCCTCGATCGCGGTCGCGAGCTGCGTCACCGGTCGCAGCGTCGCGCGGGCCAGCAGGCTCGCGCCGAGCGCGCCGAGCGCCAGCGCGCCGAGCAGCGCGACCCCGAGGCCCCGCAGCAGCCGATCGCCGAGCGCGTGGAAGGGCTGCTCGTCCACCGCGACGCGCAGCCGGAACGTCTGCGTCGCGCCGCGCGCGCGCTCGGCGTGGACCGGCGCGATCGAGCGCGTCAGCACGCGGAGCGCGCGCCCGTCGGCCGTCGTGACCGTCACCGGCTGCGGCCCGCTCGCGGCGGGCAGCGGCGGCCACGCGAACGGGGTCGAGAAGAGCACCGCGCCGGCGTCGGACTCGATCCGGAACGGGTGGCCCGGATCCGCGGCGTAGGCGTCGTGCTCGCCCTCGATCTCCAGCTCGCCGTCGTGATCGAGCTCCACGAGGCCGGAGAGCACGTTCGCGCGGGCGAGCAGCTCTGCGTCGAGCACGTCGTGCGACCAGCGCTGCAGGTTCCAGGCGACGAAGAGCCCCACGCTCCCCAGCGAGAGCGTCGTGAGGAGCAGCACGCCGACGAGCAGCTTTGCGCGCAGGCTCAAGGCGGCGGCGGCTCGAAGCGGTAGCCCTCGCCGCGCACGGTCCGGATCAGCGCGGCGCCGTCGAGGCCGGCCCCGTCGAGCTTTCGCCGCAGCCGCGCGACGAAGACCTCGATGACGTTGCTCTCCTTCTCGTCGTCGTCCTCGTAGAGCTGCTCCGTGAGCTGGGTGCGCGAGAGCGTCGTGCCGGCCTGCACGGCGAGCGCCCGCAGCAGTCCGAATTCGCGGCGCGTGAGGTCGAGCGGTCGGCCGTCGATCGTCGCGACCCGCGCGTCGAGCTCGACCGCGAGGCGGCCCAACGAGAGCCGGTTGCTCGCGAGCCCGCGGCTGCGGCGGGTCAGCGCGTGCAGCCGCGCGAGCAGCTCCGCGAAGGCGAAGGGCTTCACGAGGTAGTCGTCCGCGCCGCTCTGCAGGCCGTCGACGCGATCGTGCACCTCCCCGAGCGCCGTGAGCAGGAGCACCGGCGTGCGCACGTGGCGGGCCCGCAGCTGCCGCAGGACGGAGAGGCCGTCGAGCGACGGCAGCATCCGGTCGAGCACGATCGCGTCGTACGCCAGCTCGCTGCCGAGGTGCAGCGCCTCCTCGCCGTCGGCAGAGAGATCGACCGCGAAGCCCTCCTCCCGGAGGCCCTGCGCGATCGAGCGGGCGAGCGCCGGCTGGTCTTCCACCACGAGCAGCTTCATGCCTTTGGGATCTTCACGCGGTGCTCGTCGAAGGTCCACGTCTGCGCGTCCTTGCCGTGGCACGACTCGCAGCGGTGGCGGCCGCCGACACCCTCTCGCGCGAAGGTGGCCGGCTTGAGCTCGTGGTGTTTCCTCTTCCACCACGGCACCTCCGTCAGCCGCAGCGGCGCGGCGCCCCCGAGCGAGGCGAGCAGCTTCTTCCCGCGCTTGCTGCCGTCGGTCTCGGCCGCGCGGCTCGCGAGCCACTGCTGCAGGGCCACCTTCGTGGCGTCGTCGACGGTTGCGTTCTCGCCGAAGTGGTCCGCGAGCCCCTCGAGCACGAGGTTCCACGACTTCGCTGGGAGGAAGTTCGGCGGGTAGGCGACGTGGCAGGAGCTGCACTCCTGTCGATAGAAGACCTCCGTCGGGCCGACGGGGACCTCGACCCTCGGGCCGTCGGGCGCGGGCGTGCCGGCAGCGGGCGCGGGCGTCCCGGCGTCCACGGGCTCCCGGCGTCGCTCCCCGCGCTCCTCGTGATCGTCGTCGTCGTCCCCGCGGCGCCCCTTCCGATCGGCCGCGGCGTCGAGCGCGAGCAGCGCGAGGGAGCAGGACAGCAGTGCAGCGGACCAGGCGCGTCGGTTCATGTTCACGGACCCCTTGCAGGCGAGAGGACGTACGCGAGGAAGTCGGCGCGCTCGCCGGCCGTGCAGGCGCGGCCGAGCACCTCCTCGCAGTTGCGCAGGAACCACTTGTCGGCCTGCTTGCGCGAGGTGAAGCGCTGCGGATCTGCGAGCGGAGAGATCGGGGCGATCACCTTGCCGGCCGGGCTCTTCCCGGGCCTCATCGGATCGGCCGTGTGGCAGGTCGCGCAGGAGCGCGTCTTCCCCTCCCGCGTGAGCTCCATGGCGTAGAGCCGCCCGCCCCGCTCGCGCGACGCGGTGAATCCGACCTCGATCGCCCCCTGCTCGGCCTCGTAGGCGGCGAGCAGCGCGCGCGCCTCGTCGTTCGCGGCCTTCGCCTCCGGCACCGCGAAGAGCTGCGCGAGGCCGAACGCCACCAGACCGCCGAGCGCGACCGCCACCGCCGCGCCGACCGCCCGCTGCAGCCACGACGGACCGGCCGGAGCGGGCAGCTCTGCCGGGACGCGCTTGTAGCCGGTCACCATGCCGAGCAGCAGGTTCTGCTTCTCCAGCAGCGACGAGCCGATCACGCCCAGGACATGGAGCCCGATCAGCACGGGGAACAGCTCTGCAAGCGTCTCATGCACCTCGCGCAGCGCCTTGCCGGTGTTCCACGCGATGCTGCCGGCGAGCGCGCCCTCCCACTCGGGCCCCGCGTAGACGAGCACGCCGGTGAGCACGGTCGCGCCGAGCAGGACGAGCATCGAGACGACCATCCACGCGCCCACGGGGTTGTGGCCCGTCACGTGCGGCGGGCGGCCGCGGACCATGCCCTTCACGTACGAGAGCACCGCCCGAGGGCCGCGCACGAAGTCGGCGAAGCGCGCGTGCTGCGAGCCCCAGAGGCCCCACGCGACGCGGAAGGCGAGCAGCCCGGCCAGCGCGAGCCCGAGGCGCGCGTGCCAGGAGACGAGCGCCTCCTCCTCGCCGGTGAGGAAGGAGCCGAGGAGCCCGAGGCCGAGCAGCACGTGGAAGCCGCGGACCCAGCCGTCCCACACCTTCGACCGCTTCGTCTTCTCCATCCCGGTGCTCCTTCGGGCCGGTGCGTCGGCCCATGGGGAGACGGTACGGGAGCGACGCTGAACGGAGCCTGAACGGACGAAGGGCCGCGGATCCGTGCGGGATCCGCGGCCCTCCGAGGGTCCTGTCAGGGGTGCGGGGTTACGGGCAGGCGGCCACTGCGTTGGGCGCGCCGGGGGACGGGAGGATCTCCGTCCCCGGGACGGCCACGACCGCAGGCGGCACGACGAAGCGGCGGCCATCGCGGCGACCGTCGGCGCAGCGCTGGATGCTGTCGGTTGTGGCGCTGAGGTTCACACCCTCGTTGAGCTGGACTCGCGCGGGACTCGCGAGATCCGGGGTCAGCAGCGCGTTCAGGAGCGCGTCGTCTGTCGTGGAACCGTAGACCACCGCATCGATGACGCCTGACGAAGGGAGGACGGAGAGGTTCGGGAACGTGGCCGCGGCCCCCTGCAGGACAGCGATCGCGTCCTGACCGTTCTGCAGTGCCGAAAAAGTGATCACCGGGATCGGACTCATCGTCGCGCTGCCGAGCAGGACGAGGCCGTTCGCGTCGGTCGTCGCCGTGAGGTCCCGCGCGTCGTAGGAGAGGTCATTGGAGCCGTTGTAGAGGACGAGGGCGTAGCCGCTGAGGGCGAGGTTCGGGACTCCGGTCGAGATCTCGACGAACTCAAGCGTATCGGTGCTGATCTGGTCTGGATCGAGCTCGTTGATCTGCAGCCGGATCGCCGTGATCCCGTTGAACGTGCTCGCCGGGAAGCCGGGCACCGAGACGACCAGCGGCACCGGGCCGATGGGCGTCGTGTCGTCGAGCGCCGCGACGGTGATCTGCGCGGCGTTGTCCACCGTGAAGCTCTGCGCCACGCCGCCGATCGTCACCGAGGAGGCGCCGCCGAAGCCGCTGCCGGAGATCACGAGCCGCGCGCCGTGGGCGAGCACGGTGTAATCGACCGCGTTGATGCTCACGCCCGAGCAGGCCGGCGTGCCGCTGCACTCGGCGTCCGCGCAGTCGGCCGCGCCGTCGCAGTCGTTGTCGATGGCGTCGCCGCAGACGAGCTCGGCGGGGCCGCCCGCGCACTCGCAGAGGCCGGTGGCGGTGACGCAGAGCTGCCCGCTGCCGCCGCACACGAAGCCGCTGCAGTCCGGGTCGGCGCAGTCGGCGAGGCCGTCGAGGTCCTCATCGCCCGGCGTGCCGCACTGCTCCGCGCAGGCCAGCGTGCCGACGCAGTCCGGATCCGCGCAATTCGCGAGGCCGTTGCCGTTCTCATCGACCCCGGCGACGTCGTCGCAGATCTCGTCGGCCACGCACGCGCCGAACGCGTGGTGATCGGCCCAGTGCGGGACCTGTGTGCCCGCACCGTCGAGCCGCGTGTAGCCCGGCGAGCCCGGATCGTTGCTCGCCTTGCACCAGTTCGCGCCGTCGTCGTTGAGGAACGGGTCGACGCGGATCTGGTTGAGGACGATCGAGCGGCCGTCGAAGCCGGCGGTGATCGTGTCGAACGAGACGGCGTTGTAGTCGACGACGTCGACCGTCACGTTGTTCGGGCCGACGACGAAGACCTGATCGCCGCTGTTGCTCAGGATGATCGCGTCCGAATAGCGCCCGTCCGCGACGAAGCCGAGGTCGACGGCCACGGCCGCCCCGGCCGGCTGCGGCGCCGCCAGGACGACGAAGCCGCCGGCGGGCACCACGATCGACTCGAGGATCACGTATTGCGCCTCGCTGTCGTCGATCGTAAGGCCGCGCAGATCAATCGCCGCGAGGCCCGGGTTGTGGAGCTCGAACCACTCCGCGCCGGCCTCCGGGCTCGGGACGCCCGCGTAGGCGACGCCGGCCGGGTTGAACATGATCTCCGTGATGACGAGCGCGCCCGCCTGGAAGTCGCAGGCCGGCTCGAAGGCGCAGTCCACCGCGTCCGCGCAGTCGAAGAGGCCGTCGCCGTCCTCGTCGCCGGGCGTGCCGCAGAGCTCGAAGGCGGGCGGACCGCAGGACGGGTCGGCGGCGCAGTCGAAGTCGTTGCAGTCGATGAACGTGTCGCCGTCGTCATCGAGCAGGTTCGTGCAGTTCGCCTCCGGCCCGCAGGTGGGGGCGGCGGCGCAGTCGAAGTCGAGGCAGTCGATGAAGGTGTCGCCGTCGTCATCGGTGCCGTTCGTGCAGATCTCGACGCCGGGCTGGCAGGCGGGCAGCGGCGCGCACTCCGCGTCGGCGCAGTCCGCGAAGCCGTCGAGGTCGTCGTCGAGCCCGTTGGTGCAGACCTCCAGGCAGGGCGGGTTGCCGAAGCAGTCGAGGTCCGCGCAGTCCGCGAGCCCGTCGGAGTCCTCGTCGCCCGGCGTCATGCAGTCCTCGACCACCGGCTGGCAGGCGGGGAAAGCAGCGCAGTCGGTGTCGAGGCAGTCGATCCGGCCGTCGCCGTCGTCATCCGTCGTGTTGTCACAGTCCTCGGCGACCGGGACGCAGGCAGGGAAAGCATCGCAGTCGTCGTCCGCGCAGTCCGCCGCGCCGTCGCCGTCGTCATCGTCGCCGTTGTCGCAGAGCTCCGCGCCCGGCTGGCACGTCGGTGCCGCCGCGCAGTCCGCGTCCGCGCAGTCCGTCGCGCCGTCCGCGTCGTCGTCGAGCGTATTCACGCAGTTGGTCTCGGTCGTCGGGGTCGTACCGCCGGCGCCGCCCGTCCCGCCGCCCACGCCGCCCGTCCCGCCGCCGACGCCGCCGGTCCCGCCGCCGACGCCGCCCGTCCCGCCGCAGGTGGCCGCCGTCGCACAGGCCGCGTCGTCGCAGTCGGCAAAGCCGTTGCCGTCGTCGTCGGTGCCGTTGTCGCAGATCTCGGTCAGCGCGCCGCCGCCATTGCCGCCCGTGCCGCCGTCCACCTCGCCGTCGCCACAGGCGCCCGCGAGCGCGACCACGCCGAGCAGCACGAGCCACCAGCCGATGTTCCGCATGTTGAAGCCTCCCTCGAGGGCGCCACTGCAGCGCGTCGTGCCGGGATCTGCCACACGGCGCGGGGTCGCGACAACCCGCGCGAGCGGGGCGCTCCGCCGGATTCACCGGATCGTCACGTCCGCGCCGCGAACCGCCGGTGGTCGACGAGCAGGCAGCGATCCTGCACGACGAGGACCCCCGCCTCCGCGAGGATGCGCGCGGTCTCGTCGTGGCGGATGCCCTGCTGCAGCCAGACCGAGCGCGGGCGGGCCGCCAGCAGATCGGGCAGGTGTGCGGGGACGTCCTCGCTGCGGCGAAAGACGTCCACGCAGTCGAGCCCAGGCCCGCAGTCCTGCACGCGGCGCACGACGGGCCTGCCGAGGATCTCGCGGACGTCGGGGTAGTAGACGGGGACCGGCACGATCTCCACGCCCGCCGAGGCGAGGTACTGCGGCACGTAGAAGGCGGCCGAGCCCGCCTGCGCCTCGGTCTTGATCCCCAGCACCGCGACGCGGCGGAGCGAGCGCACGAGCGCGGCGATCGAGGCGTCGTCCTCGAGGAGGTTCGGGTGCGCGCTCACGCGGCCGCGGGCTCGGCGGCGGCGGCACGCGACGACCCTTCGGCGCCGCGATCGGCGATCGAGCGGTCGCGGTCGCTTTGCGCGCCGCCGATCGACTCGTGCAGCGCGAGCAGCTCGTGCCGCACGCGGACGATCAGCGCGTCGCGGTCGGCGAGGGTCAGCCCGGCGGTCGGGATCGGCCGGCCGAGCTTCACGCGCAGCATTGCGGGTCGAAACCGGAAGCCGCCGCGCGGCAGCAGGCGCTGCGCCCCCTCGATCGCGATCGGCACGATCGGGACCTGCGCCTGCAGCGCGACCACGAAGGGCCCCTTCTTGAAGGGCTGCACCCGGCCGTCGCGCGTGCGCGTCCCTTCGGGGAAGGCGAGCACGCTGCGCCCGGCACGGATCTGCGCGCCGGCCCGCTCGAGCGACCGGATCGCGCGCTCGCCGGCGCGACGGTCGACGAAGATCATGCCCATCGCCGTCATGTACCAGCCGAGGAACGGCACGTATTGCAGCGCCTGCTTCGCGATGAAGACCAGCGGGGTCGGGACCGCGACGAAGCCCGCGGGGATGTCCGCCATCGACTGGTGGTTCATCACGTAGACGTGCGGCGAGGCCCAGTCGACGCCGTCCGGGCGCTCGATCGTCAGCTTCGCGCCTGCGATCCAGAGGATACCGGGGGACCAGATCCGCCGCGCGAGCGCGAGCGGCGTCCGCCGGCGAAAGCCCGTCCCGATCCAGAGCGCGATCGCCACCGTGGCGCACAGGCCGGTCCAGAGGAACGAGCCGAGGGTCTGCACCGTGTTGAGCAGCAGCCAGCCGAAGGTGCGCAGCATCCGTGGCCTCCTTGGCGTCGCGGCGGCGCGACCGTCCGATCAGCCGTCGTCGAGCTCGTAGCGGATCTTCGTGACGACGAGCTCGGTGGGACCTTTGGGCCTCTCAAACACGATCTCGTCGCCGACGACCCGGCCGATCAGCGCCTTCGCGAGCGGCGCGTCGACGGAGATCCATCGCTTCTTCGGATCGAATTCGTCGGCGCCGACGATCCGGTACTCGATCGTCCCGCCCGCTTCGTCCTCGACCGTCACGAACGCGCCGAAGAACACCTTGCCGGCCTGCGCAGCGTCGGACGCGACGATCACGAGCTTCTCGAGCAGCTTCTCGAGGAAGCGCAGCCGCCGGTCGATCTCCCGCAGCCGCTTCTTGCCGTACTGGTACTCGGCGTTCTCGGAGCGGTCGCCCTGCGCGGCGGCCGTCTGGACCTCGACGGTGACGCGCGGCCGCTCGGTGCGCAGCAGCGTCGACTTCTCGTCGCGCAGCCGCCGGAAGCCGGCCGGGGTGATGTAGCGGGCGCCGGTGACCTTCGGGAGCTCGTCCTCCTCGTCGTCGTCCGGGACCTCGACGTCTTCCTTCACGAATGCGCGCGACATGGCCGGCGACGCTCGCTCTCCTGTGCGCGCAGCGTCAAGCGGGCGGGGGCTTGGTCGAGGCGTGCAGCGGGTAGAGCAGTCGCTCCTCCTCTTCGACGCGCAGCGAGAGCGCGCGGCGGACGGAGGGCCAGCCGGCACGGAACGCCTCGACGTCGATCGCCGGGCCCACGTGGCGGCCGAGAAATTCACGGACCCCGGCCGCGATGACCTGCAGGCTCTTCGCGAAGCGCGACGCCGTCTCCCGCACGTCGGTCGCCTGCGCCGCGAGCAGCGACGGGTAGAGCTTCCGATCCTCGAGCTCGAGGTGGGCGTAGAGCGCCACGCGAAAGCGCTCGGTCGCCGCGGCGACGCGCGGCGTCTCGCCGCTCGCGAGCGCCGCCTCGAGCTCCGCGATGAGCTCGCGCAGGGCCACGTGCTGCGCCTTGAGCGTCGTGATCACGTCGTACATCCGTCTCCCTTGGACGCGGCGGGACGCAAGTGCGTCCTGGCTCGTCGGCCCGGCGGCGGAGGATAGCCCCTCCGCGCCAT
>CAYHCR010000002.1:17484-26315 GCA_964354895.1 uncultured Myxococcales bacterium
GCAAGTGCGTCCTGGCTCGTCGGCCCGGCGGCGGAGGATAGCCCCTCCGCGCCATAGGCGAGCCCGACGTCCGTCAGGTCGCCCGCGGCGCACCCGCCCTCCTCGGCCGGGGCTCCGCGACCGCGACCCCCTCCAGCGCGAGCAGCCGCCGCTTGCTCTGGAAGCCCCCCGGCGCCGAGAAGCCGCCGCCCGCGCCATGGGCCGCCAGCACCCGATGGCACGGCACCAGCAGAGGCACGGGGTTCGTGGCCATCGCGCGCCCGACCGCGCGCGCGCCGCCCGGCCGCCCGACGAGCGCCGCCAGCTCCGCGTACCCGACCGTCCGGCCCGCCGGCACGCGCCGCAGCGCCGCGTAGACGGCCTCACGGAACGGACCGACCGGCTCGAGATCGAGCGGCACCGTCGCGAGCGCGTCGCCCTCGCCGTCGAAGTAGCGGCCGAGCCGCTCCGCGCAGTCGCGAAGGTGCGGCGGGATGGGCGTGCCACCGCCGGGCGCGCCGCCGAGCACGACGCGCCGGATCCCGCGGGCGGTCGCCTCGACGCGCACGTCGAAGAGCGCGGACGCGACGGTGGTCACGTAGAGGTCCATGCGGAGAACGTAGCGCGCCGGTCTGACATCGGCGGCGAGCTGGCCTCGCAGCCGACGTTCGCCCGGCACCACGAGCGCGGGACCTCAGAACAGGCACCCGGCGCTCTGTGGATTTCGGAATCCGCTGAGACAGGTCCAGTCCATTCGTCCAGAACTTGGACGGAGTTCACCGGCACCCCGCACGAATCCCGCGATAGGTAGGCCCATGTAGGTCAATGAGGGAGCCGTACATACGTTGGCACACGTCGTGCACAAGACCCGCGACGCCGCGCTTCGTCCAACCGCGCCAACTTCACCGGGGGAACCGACTTGCATCCGAACAGCCGTCTCAGGAACGTCGTCGCTGGCTCGCTTGGCCTCGCACTCTCCGCCTGCGGGCTCGACGGAGCGGCTGCCCCGGAGGCCGAGTCGGTCGGCGGAGCCGAGGACGACGAGCTCGACGCGGCGGACGCCTCGTTCCTGGGCGGGAAGGCCGACGTCGGCGGCATCGTGGAGGGCAGCGCCGAGGCCTGCGCCGTCCTGAAGCTCTCGAGCCTCGCGACCTTCGAAGAGCTCGACATCGACGCGAAGCTGGCCTCGACCGCGGCCAGGAAGATCGTCGCGTACCGCGCCGGGGCGGACGGTCTCGAGGGCACCGCCGACGACGCCTGGTACGGAAACCTCCGCACGCTCGACGCCGTCAAGTACGTCGGGCCCAAGGCGTTCAAGCTTCTGCGGGCCGCGGCCGCGCAAGCGCGCTGGAGCTGCGGAACGGTCGACGTGCAGCTGCTCGCCTTCAACGATTTCCACGGCAACCTCAAGCCGCCCACCGGCTCGGGCGGCCGGATCCAGACGGGCCCCGACGCGGCGGTCCATCGCGTCGACGCCGGCGGCGTCGAGTACCTCGCGACGCACCTCGCCCGCCTCCGCGAGACCAACCCGAACACCGTCATCGTCTCCGCGGGGGACGTGATCGGCGCGACCCCCCTGCTCTCGGCGCTCTTCCATGACGAGCCGACGATCGAGTCGATGAACCTGCTCGGGCTCGCGGTCGCGTCGGTCGGCAACCACGAGTTCGACGAGGGCCAGGAGGAGCTGCTGCGCATGCAGTACGGCGGATGCCACCCGGTCGACGGTTGCCAGGACGGCGACGGCTTCGACGGCGCGGCGTTCGAGTACCTCGGCGCCAACGTCATCGACGACGCGACCGAGCAGACGCTGCTCCCCGCGTACACGATCCGCCGCTTCGGCCACGCCTCGATCGCCTTCATCGGGCTCACCCTCGAGGGCACGGCGCTCGTCACCACCGCCGAAGGGACGCGCGGCCTCTCGTTCCGCGACGAGGCCGACACGGTCAACGCGCTCGTCCCCGAGCTGCAGGAGAAGGGCGTCCAGACGATCGTCGTACTGATCCACGAGGGCGGCGCCAGCTCGGGCCTCTACAACGAGTGCGTGGGGATCTCCGGCCCGCTCTTCGAGATCGTCTCGAAGCTCGATCCGGCGGTCGACGTGGTCGTGGCCGGTCACACGAACGCCGCGCACGTCTGCGACGTCGGGGGCCGGCTGGTGACCTCCGCCGCGCACGCCGGGCGGCTCATCACGGACATCGACCTGACGATCGACGAGCGGACGGGCGAGGTCGTGACGAAGGTCGGCAACAACGTGATCGTCACGCGCGACGTCGCGCTCGACGCCGATCAGACCGCGCTCATCGCGAAGTACGATCGCATCGCCGCGCCGCTCGCGAACCGGGTGGTCGCGCGCCTCACCGCCGACGTCACGAAGCTGCAGAACGCGGCCGGCGAGTCGACCCTCGGACAGATCATCGCCGACGGCCAGCTCCTCGCGACGACCAACGAAGGCGCGGTCGCGGCCTTCATGAACCCGGGCCGCATCCGCACGGACCTCGTCGCCGCGCAGATCAGCGGGGGCGAGCAGGCCGGTGAGCTCACCTACGCCGAGCTCTTCGCGGTCCAGCCCTTCGGCAACACGCTGATGACGCTCTCGGTGACCGGCGCCCAGCTCGAGACGATGCTCGAGCAGCAGTGGTCTCTCGTCGGAGTGACCGAGAAGTTCAACGGCCTCGCGGTCTCGGTCGGCTTCACCTACGAGTGGAGCGGCGCCCGGCCGCTCGGCGACCGGATCGATCCGGCCTCCATCAAGCTCGACGGCGTCCGGATCGACGCCGCCGCGACCTACCGGATCACGGTCAACGGCTTCCTCGCAGACGGCGGCGACGGCTTCTCCGTCCTGCGCCAGGGCACCGACCGCAAGGCCGGTCCGCTCGACCTCGAGGCGTTCGAGGGCTTCGTGGCGGCGCACCAGCCGCTGGCTCCGGGCGCGCTCGACCGCGTCGTGAAGCTCCCGTAGGTCCGCTCATCGGCGCAGCGCGCACGAGCGCCTCGAGCCCACCGGCCCGGGGCGCTCCGCGACGGGCGCGACGACGACTGCGCTGTCCGGCGCGAGACCTGCCTGGCTGGCGCCCGTGGCGGTCGCGGGAGCGGCCGGGACGGCGCCAGGGAATCGAGCACACACGAACCGACGGTGGCTGTGGCCGCGCCTCCGGCCACCTGGACGGAGCGGGGCTGTTGCTCCTCGGATGGGAGCCTCGACGGAGCCGGCCCGCGGCGCACGACCCGAACCGGCCGTTCCGTTTCGCGGCGCGTTGCCATACATCTTCCGGGAGGCTCGGCGGAGACAACGCGGCCCCGCCTCGACGAGAGGCGGTCGGTCGAGCATGGACGAGCGGGACACTGCGCGCCTCGGCCAGCTCGTCGACGACTACCTCGCGCTCTACGCCAGCCGCGACGATCGGCTCACCGCCCTCTTCAGCGACGACTTCTCCGGCTTCACCGGCGGCGGCGACTTCCTCGTGAAGGAGCACGACGCCTGGGTCGCGATCACCCGGCAGGACTTCGCGCAGGTGAAGGCGCCCCTGCGCCTCGAGCGGCTCGACACGCGGCTGCAGCCGCTCTCCGAGACCGTCGCCCTCGCGACCGCCTTCTTCCACATCCACCTGCCGATCCCCGACCACGTCCTCTCCCGCGAGACCGCGCGCCTCGTGCTCGCCTTCCGCAGGGAGTCGGCGGGCTGGCGGAGCGTCCACAGCAGCATCTCGATCCCCTACTCGCTCGTGCAGGAGGGCGAGGTCTACCCGCTGCAGCAGCTCGTCGAGCGCAACCGCGCCCTCGAAGAGCAGATCGCCGTCCGGACCGCAGAGCTGTCCGAAGCGAACGCGCGCCTGCAGGCGGCGAACACGGAGCTCGGGCAGAAGATGGCGGAGCAGCGGGAGGCCGCGGCGCTCGTGCAGCAGAGCGAGGCGCTCTACCGGTCGATCATGAACGCCTCGCCCGACGACATCACGATCACCGACCTGCAGGGGCGCGTCCTGATGGCCTCGCCGCGCGCGGTGGAGATGTTCGGCGCGCAGACGGTGGAGCAGGCGATCGGGCGGCACGTGGGCGAGTTCCTGGTGCCGGAGGATCGCGCGCGTGCCGCGGAGGGGACGGCCCGACTGCTGAGCGGGCTCAAGAACGGACCGCGTGAGTACAAGGCGCTCCGCATCGACGGGACGACGTTCGACATCGAGGTCAACAGCGACGTCATCCCCGCAGCCGACGGCACGCCATCGCGACTGATCGTGATGGTGCGTGACATCTCGGAGCGCAAGGTGACCGAGGCCGCGCTGCTGACCGCGCGCCGCGATCTCCGGACGTTGAGCGGGCTGCTGCCGATCTGCATGCACTGCAAGAAGATCCGCGACGATCACGGCGAGTGGAGCCCGGTCGAGGTCTACGTCGGCGAGCGGACCGAGGTGGGCTTCAGCCACGGCCTCTGCCCGGAGTGTCTCGCGACGAGATATCCGGAGTTCGCATCGGCGCCCGACGACGGGTAGCGCCGGGCACCCCGCTTTTTGCGGCTCTTCGTCGTTTTCTGTGCCGGGACGCAGCCTGCGTCCGGGGCGGCAATGCCGCCGAGCGCCGCCGCTTCGGACGCGGCCGGCGCACACCTTCTCGGCTACCCCCGAAGCACGCTCGCCAGCTGCTTTCCCCTGGCGAGCTCGTCGATGAGCTTGTCGAGGTAGCGGATCTTCTGCATCAGCGGGTCGGCGACCTCTTCCACGCGCACCCCACACACCACACCCGTGATGCGTCCGACGTTCGGATTCATCCGGGGTGCCCGGGCGAAGAATGCCTCGAGGTCGATCCGGGCCTCGATGGCGCGCTGCACCTGTTCACCGCTGTAGCCCGTGAGCCAGGTGAGGATCTCGTCGACCTCGGCCTTCGTCCGCCCCTTCCTTTCGGCCTTCTGCACGTAGAGCGGATAGACGCTCGAGAACGACATCGCGAAGATGCGTGGCGGCTTGTGTGCGACCCCGCTGGGAGGCGGCGCCTGCCCGGCGATGGCCTTCGCGGCCGAGCTCTTCTCCGCCGCCTTCTTCGGCGCGGGCTTCGTCTGCGAGCGTCGCTTCGCGGTCCGGCCAGCCATACAACACCTCGGTCGACGAGCGGGCCACGCCGCCGCCTACTGGAACTCGCTCGTGTCCCGCCCGCTCCGGCACTGCGGATCCAGCGCGTCAAAGCGCCCGTCCGCGTCGTTGTCGCGGCCGTCGTTGCAGGCCGACACACCGTACCCGACCTCCCACGCGACGCCGCGCCCGCAGTCGCCGTCCGCCCGATCGACCCAGCCGTCGCCGTCGTTGTCGACGCCGTCGTCGCAGGTGCCGAGCGCCAGGCCCGCCTCGTCGACCCCGACCGCGTCCGTACACTCGGGGTCGGCGCGATCGACGAGCCCGTCTCCGTCGCCGTCGAGCCCGTCGTTGCACGGCCTCGTCCCGAAGCCGACCTCGCCGTGACCCGTCACGCAGTCCGGATCTTCCCAGTCAAGCCAGCCGTCGCCGTCGTCGTCGAGGCCGTTCCAGCAGGAGCCGTAGTCCGCCTCGCTCGTCTGGAAGCCGTCCAGACACTCCCAGTCCTGCCGATCGACGAGCCCGTCGCCGTCGTCGTCGAGCCCGTTGTTGCAGGCCTGCACGCCGAGGCCGACCTCCGCCTCGCCCGCCGCGCAGTCCGGATCCTGCGCGTCGAGCCAGCCGTCCGCGTCGTCGTCCCGGCCGTTGCCGCAGTTGCTCGCGAGGTGCGCCTCGTCGTCGTCCCACGCGCTCGTGCACTCCGGGTCCGCCGCGTCGACGAGCCCGTCGCCGTCGTTGTCGACGCCGTCGTTGCAGTCGGTCGTGCCCGGCCCACGCTCGCGCCGCCGCGCCGCGCAGTCGGGATCCGCCGCGTCGCTCCAGCCGTCGCCGTCGTTGTCGAGCCCGTCCGTGCAGGCCACCGTCGAGGTGCCGGCCTCCGCGCCGTCGGTCGCGCTCTGGCAGCCGGGATCCAGCGCGTCCCGCGTACCGTCGAGATCGTTGTCGAGGCCGTCGTTGCACTGCGCGGCGCCGTAGCCGAGCTCGTCGTTGCCGAAGAGACAATCGGGGTCGGCCGCGTCCGCCCAGCCGTCCGCGTCGTCATCGAGCCCGTTTCGACAGTCCGTCAGCGTCGCCTCGTCGTCGTCGAGCGCAGAGGTGCACTCGGGGTCTTCGGCGTCCACGAATCCGTCGCCGTCGTCGTCCTGCCCGTCATTGCAGGGCTGCACGCCGAAGCCCGACTCCGCGCCGCCCGCCGCGCACTCCGGATCGAGCCCGTCGATCCAGCCGTCGCCGTCGTCGTCGAGCCCGTCCCAGCAGTTGGGCGCGACGGCCTCGTCGTCGTGGGTGCCGCTCCAGCACTCCGGATCCGCCGCGTCGATGCGTCCGTCGCCGTCGTCGTCGAGGCCGTCGTTGCACTGCCGCGTCCCGAAGCCGACCTCCGCCTGGCCGAGCCCGCAGTCCGGATCCGCCCAGTCGCTCCAGCCGTCGCCGTCGTTGTCCCGGCCGTCGGCGCAGTCATTCACGAGGTGCAACTCGTCATCGTCGGAGGCCGTCGTGCACTCCGGATCGTCCGCGTCGACGAGCCCGTCGCCGTCGTTGTCCTGGTCGTCGTTGCAGCGCGTCCAGCCGAAGCCGACCTCGCGCGTGCCGTACTGGCAGTCGGGATCCGCCGCGTCGAGCCAGCCGTCGCCGTCGTTGTCGTTGCCGTCGCGGCAGCGGTTGGGGCCCGCGGGCGCCGCCTCGTCGAAGTCCCACGCGCTCGCGCAGCCCGGATCCGCCGCGTCGATCAGCCCGTCGCCGTCCGCGTCGAGGCCGTCGTTGCAGATCGTGCCGATGCGCCCGAGCTCGTTGTTGCCACCCTGGCAGTCGGGGTCGGTCGCGTCGAGCCAGCCGTCGCCGTCGTCATCGATGCCGTTGCGGCAGTTCGTGAAGGACGCCTCATCGTCGTCGAGCGCCTCCGTACACGCCCGATCGGCCGCGTCCACGAGCCCGTCGCCGTCGTCGTCCACGCCGTTGTTGCACTGCTGCGCGCCGAAGCCACGCTCGACGCCGCCGGCCACCGCGCAGTCCGGATCCGCGAAGTCGCTCCAGCCGTCCGCGTCGTCGTCGAGCCCGTTCCAGCAGTTGGGCGCGCGCGCCTCGTCGTCGTGGGTGCCGTCCTGGCACTGCGGATCCGCGCGATCGATCCGGCCGTCGCCGTCGTCGTCGAGCCCGTTGTTGCACTGCTGCACACCGAAGCCCGACTCCGTGCCGCCGCGCTGGCAGTCCGGATCCATCCAGTCCGTCCAGCCGTCGCCGTCGTTGTCGCCGCCGTCGCCGCAGTTGGAGACGACGCTCGCCTCGTCGCCGTCCTGCGCGCTCACGCAGCCCGGATCTGCGGCGTCCACGAGCGCGTCGCCGTCGTTGTCGACCGCGTCGTTGCACGCGCCCCAGCCGAGGCCCACCTCGTCGGTGCCCCACGAACAGTCCGGATCCGCCGCGTCGAGCCAGCCGTCGCCGTCGTCGTCGAGCCCATTGCGGCAGGTGCCGCTCGGCGCGTCGGTCTCGTCCCAGTCCTGCGCGCTCACGCAGCCCGGATCCGTCGCGTCGACGAGCCCGTCGCCGTCGCCGTCGAGCCCGTCGTTGCAGGCGCTCCCACCGAGCCCCGCCTCGTTGGCGCCGTAGCTGCAGTCCGGATCGGCCGCGTCGAGCCAGCCGTCGGCGTCGTCGTCGAGGCCGTTGCGACAGTTGCTCAACTGCGCCTCGTCCGCGTCACCTGCAGAGGTGCACTCCGGATCGCGCAGATCGATCCACGAGTCCCCGTCGTTGTCGACGCCGTCGTTGCAGGCCGCCGCGCCGTAGCCGATCTCCGCGCCGCCCATCACCGCGCAGTCGGGATCGCCCCAGTCGACCCAACCGTCGCCGTCGTCGTCCATGCCGTTGCTGCAGTTGTCCGCGACCGCCTCGCTCCCGTGCGCGCCGCTCGTACACGCCGGATCGGCCGCATCGACGAGCCCGTCGCCGTCATTGTCCCGGCCGTCGTTGCAGGCCGCCGCCGAGCGCCCCACCTCCGCGCTGCCGAACGCGCAGTCCGGATCGAGCCAGTCGCGCCAGCCGTCGCGGTCGTTGTCGATCCCGTCGCCGCAGGTCGCGAGCACGCTCGCCTCGTCGCCGTCGTTCGCGCTGATGCAGGCCGGATCCGCGGCGTCCACGAGGCCGTCGCCGTCGTTGTCCTGGCCGTCGTTGCAGGCGCTCCAGCCGAAGCCGAGTTCGTCGACGCCGAACGCGCAGTCGGGATCCGCCGCGTCGAGCCATCCGTCCCCGTCTCCGTCGAGCCCGTCCGCACAGCTTCCCGTGCCGAGGTCGGTCTCGTCCCAGCCCTGCGCGCTCCCGCAGCCCGGATCCGACGCGTCGACGAGCCCGTCGCCGTCGTTGTCCTGCCCGTCGTTGCATACATTCCCGCTGAGGCCCTGCTCGTTCGCGCCCCACGCGCAGTCGAGGTCGGCCGCGTCGAGCCAACCGTCGCCGTCGTTGTCGAGGCCGTCGCGGCAGTTCGTCAGCAGCGCCTCGTCGTCATCGAGCGCGCCGGCACACTCGGGATCGTCGGCGTCCACGCGGCCGTCGCCGTCGTCGTCCCGGCCGTCGTTGCATTGCGTCGCCCCGAAGCCGGTCTCTGCGGCGCCGACGCTGCAGTCGGGATCGGCCCAGTCGGTCCAGCCGTCGCCGTCGTCGTCGAGCCCGTTGCCGCACATCGCGAGCCGCCTCAGCCCGTCGGAGCCCTCCGCGCCCACGCCCCCCGGATCGAGGGCGTCCGCGAGCCCGCCGCCGCCGCCGGCCTGCCCGTCGTTGCGCCCGCTCCAGCCACAGCCTAGCTCC
>CAYHCR010000003.1:0-25621 GCA_964354895.1 uncultured Myxococcales bacterium
AGTCGTAGGCGCCGCGCCGCATCGCCTCGACCGCGTCGGAGATGGCGCCCTGCCCGCTCATCATCACGACCTCGAGATCGGTCCGCCGCCCCTTCGCGAAGCGCAGCAGATCGAGCCCCGAGAGGCCCTCCATCCGCACGTCGGCGAGCAGGACGTCGACGGTCGCGTCCGCGGCGGCGGCGAGCGCGTCCTCGGGGCGCGTGAACGCCGTCACCTGCAGACCTGCCTTCTCGAGGCCGCGGCTGATGCTGCGGAGCAGGAGCTCGTCGTCGTCCACGACCACGACGGAGAATGGGCGCTCGTCCTTTCGGCTCACGGTTCGCCTCCACTGCCTTCGACGGTGCCCAGCGGGAGCGCCTCGGCGCGCTCGGCGCCGTCGCTCATCCGCTGGTGGATGCGCAGCAGGACGGTGTCGCCCTGCTGCTGGATTCCGAGGGTCAACACGGCGGGCGGGGCGGCGATCGTCGGCACGAGCGCGGTGAGGATCCGCCGACGGACGGCGCCTCCCGACTCGAAGACGACCGCGCCCATGGGCCCCGGCTCGACCTTGAGCTGCGTGTTCTTCGGCAACGCGGCCTTCAGCAGCGAGGCCGCGTCGTCGAGCGCCGCGGTGGCGGGCGTGCCGGCGTTCACCGGCGCGAGGCTCTTCTGCAGCGTGCGCTGGAGCGCCCCGCTGAGCTTCACGGCACGTCTGCTGGACTCGACGATCGCCTCGATCGCCTCCTGGTCATCGGCGCTGTGGCCGGGCGTGGAGGCGAGATCCACGGCGAACGCCTGCAGCGGCGCCAGCGCGCCGTTCAGATCGTGCAGCCAGCCGCCGAGCACCTGCAGCACGACCGCGCCGTCGTCGACCGGCGGGGGCGCCGGCCGCTGCTCGACCGCGACCTGCTCGCGCAGCTGCAGCTGCAGCCGCGTCGACTCGCGCCGCGAGCGCGAGGACTCCATCGCCGCGCGCAGCTCGAGCCGCAGGAGCTGGTCGTCCCAGGGCTTGCTGACGAAGCGGAAGACCTCCGAGCGGTTGACCGCGTCCTCGAGCGCGTGCGGATCCGCGTAGCCCGTCAGCATCACGCGCTGGGCGTTGGGCCGCAGCTCCCGCACGCGCCGCAGCAGCTCGACGCCGTTCATCTCCGGCATGCGGAAGTCGGCCACGACGACGTCGGCCTCGTGCTGCTCGAGGAACGCCAACGCATCGGCCGGGCGTGAAAAGGTGTGCACCTGCCAGGGCTCGTGGCGAACGAGACGCTTGAGCGCCGCCAGGATCGGCGGCTCGTCGTCCACGAGCACCACGACGCCGGTCTCGGTCGCCGTCGACATCAGGTCATCCCTCCTGCCTCGGCCAGCTCGTCCTCGACGCGCGCGAGCGGCAGCCGGATCCGCACGAGCGTCCCCCTGCCATCGCCGTCGAGGACCTCGATGCTCCCGCCGTGACGCCGCAGCACGCCGGCCGCGACCGTGAGTCCGAGGCCCACGCCCCCGCCGACGCCGCGGGTGGTGAAGAACGGCTCGAAGACCTGCTCGCGCAGCTCGGCCGGGACGCCGGGTCCGTCGTCCCGGACCTCAAACTCGAGCTCCCCGTTGGTCTGGCGACACGAGAGCGAGACGCTGCCCGCCTGGTAGGCGTTGCGGATCACCTCGAAGATCGCCTGGTCCAGCTGGGTGCCGCGCCCCTCGACCCAGACCCGGTCGCGGTGCAGCCAGCGCGGCGGCTCCTTGCCCGAGGAGGCGCGGCGCGCGCGATCCGCGGCGCGATCGACGAGCGAGCCGAGCTCGACGCGCTCGGCGCCGCCGACCTCTTCGGGGCCGAGCACCTTGAGCGCGCGCACGATGGTCGTCACGCGGCGCACGCCCTCCTCGGCGTCGGCGATCACCGCGAGACCGTCATCGTGCAGGTGTGCCGCTTCATCGGCGTCGACCCGCGCGGCGAGCGCGCCGAGCTCCCGCACGAGCGCGGGCTCGAGGCCCACCCCGCCGCGGTGCGCGACCTTCAGGCCGAGCGTCGCCCACTCGGAGAGCTCGTCGAGGTGCTCGCGCAGCGTGCCGAGGCCGGCCGCCACGAAGGCCATCGGGTTGTTGATCTCGTGGGCGGCGCCGGCCGCGAGCCGCGCGACGGCGCCCTGCCGCTCCGCCTCGCGCAGCCGCACCGCGATCCGCCGCTCCTCGGTGATGTCCCGGTAGCCGACGACCCACGTGCCGCCTTTGGCGCCCTCCTCGAGGGAGAGCGAGAACGCGGTCACCACGAACCACGCGCGATCGATGTGGATCTCACCGCGACGCCCGCTGCCGCTCCCGCTCAGGACGGGACAGCCGGGGCACGGATCGTCGCGGCCGAACAGCGCGCGGTGGCACGTGCGGCCCGGCACGTCCCGGATCGCGAGCTGGGCGGCGTTCGCCCACGCCTTGTTCGCGCGGCGGACGCGGAAGCCGTCCACCAGCGAGAGCGGCTCCTCGATCGCGTCGAAGGTCTGCTCCCACTCGCGCTTCGCGGTGCCGATCAGCCGCGTCCGCTCGTCGATCTTCTTCTCCAGCTCCTGGTTGTGCCGCGCCAGCTCGTCGCGCGAGCGGCGCAGCGCCTCGGCGGTCAGCGCGTTCGCGATCGCGGCGGAGACGTGCGGGGCGAGGCCGGCGAGGAAGCGCAGGTCGTCGTTGCCGAACGGGCGCCCGCCCCGCCGGTTCACCGCCTCGACGACGCCGATCGTCGTGCCGCGCACCACCAGCGGCGCCGCCACGAGCGTGCGGGTCGAGAAGCCGGTCTCGGCCGCGCGCTCGCGCTCGAAGCGGGGATCCTGCCCCGCCTCCGCGACCAGCACCGCCTCGCCCGACTCGAAGACGCCGCGCGACACCACGTCGGACGCGACCGCGCCGTCCCGTCCGCGGGCCGCCGGTCCCGTCGCGCCGACGTATCGCAGACCTTCCCGATCCTGCACGAGCACCGACGCCCCTTCGGCGTCGAGCGCCTCCTCCACGGCGAGCGCGACGGCGCGTCCGAGCGCGCCCACGTCCAGCTCGAGCGCGATCTGCCGCGCGATGCGATCGATCGCGGCGAGCTGGCGCTCGTTGGGGCCACCAAAGCCCGCCGCGAAGTGACCGATCACGCAGGCTCTCCGAGCGTCTGCAACTCCTCGTCGGAGAGGACGATCGCGCCGTCTGCGTCCCGTCGGACCATGGCGATGCCCGGGTGCAGCTTCTCGACCTTGTCGAGCACCTCGGCCTGGCGCCGCACCATCGCGAGCAGTCGACGGTTGTCGCGCTCGAGGTCCTGGCGGCTGAAGGCGTTGTAGAGCGTGATCTTGAGCTCGGCGTCGTTCCACGGCTTGGTGAGGAAGCGGAAGATCTCGCCGTGGTTGATCGCGTCGATCGCCGTCTGGAGATCCGCGTGGCCCGTCAGCAGCACGCGCATCGTGTCGGGCCAGCGGTCGCGCGCGATCGAGAGCAGCTCGAGCCCCGTCATCCCCGGCATCAGGTGATCAGCGAGGATCAGGTCGTAGGAGCGGACCTTGAGCTTCTCGAGCGCCTCCGCGGGCGCAGCGGCCTCGTCGAGATCGTAGGGCTCGCGACGCAGGGAGCGCGTGAGCGCCCGACGGACGAGGTCCTCGTCATCGACCAGGAGGATCGCGCGGCGGCGCTCAGCGACCGGGGCGGCGGGGTTGGACGGCTCCATCCAGAGGCTCCTTGCGGCCAACGCCGCAGACACGAGACCACGAGGACTGCGTCAGCCGTTTCGGGCCAGCGTCGTCCTCGCACCCGGTGCTCGCAAGTGACGGGCCCGACGGAACCCCGCAGAACGAGGCTCCACACCCCGGGTCTTTGCTTACCCATGGGGTCGACCCTACCTCGCGACCCTGGGCCAGGGGTTCGATTTTCTGAACGGTTCCGCCGGCTTTCAGCGGAAGCAGGGGCTGGAAGGTCGTCCCACACCCAGGCCGTTCCAGCGAAGCGATCGGCCTGCCGTCGCTGGTTGCCTGCCGCGGGCGGTTGCCTCCACGCCGGCCTTTTGCGATCAACGGGGCATGCGCCGCGCGGCCTCCCGATCGATCCTGACCTCGTTGCCGTTGTTGCTGGTGCTCCTCGCGGCGCCGGGGCTGCCCAGCGCCGAGGAGGTGACGCCCGCCCCGCCAACGGCTGACGCGATCGCTCCCGCGCCGACGGCCGCGCCGACCGGGGCCGCGCGTGCGCCCTCGAAGGCGCGCTGGTTCGACCGTGTCCGCGACGCCTGGCTGCAGGAGCACCTGCCGGCGTCGTGGCGCAGCGCCGGACCCAAGGGCCTCGCGGGCTGGCAGTGGGCGTCGCTCCCCCTCTTCGCGCTGTTCTGCCTGCTCGCCGGCCGCGTGGGGATGGTGATCGGCCGCCTCGTGCTGCGGCCGATCGCCCGGCGGACGGCGTGGAAGGGCGACGACCAGCTCCTCGAGCGCCTGAGCGGCCCGACCGCGCTGCTGTTCGCGCTGATCACGGCGTGGCTGATGCTCCCCGGGCTCGCGCTGACGACGACCGCGGACGCCCTGCTCCGCCAGGGGCTGCGCGCCTTCGCGCTGATCGCGTTCTTCTGGGCGCTCTTCCGCACCGTCGACGTGGTGGCGGACCTCGTGCGCGCCTCCCCATGGGCGCGCGGCCGGCCCGCGGCGACGGGGCTCATCCCGCTCGGCACGAGGAGCGCCAAGATCGCGCTCGTCCCGCTGACCGTCGTCACGGTGCTCGCCGAGCTCGGGTATCCCGTCGCGTCGCTGCTCGCCGGCCTCGGCATCGGCGGCCTCGCGATCGCGCTCGCGGCGCAGAAGACGGTCGAGAATCTCTTTGGCTCCGTCTCGATCGGCGTCGACCAGCCGTTCCGCGTGGGCGACTTCGTGCGGATCGAGGACGCGACGATGGGCGACGTCGAGGAGATCGGCCTGCGCAGCACGCGGATCCGGACGATGGGCCGCACGCTCGTCACGTTCCCCAACGGCAAGCTCGCGGATCTGAAGATCGAGACCTTCGCCGCGCGCGACCGCATCAAGCTCGGCGCGACCTACGGCCTCTCGCTGCGCACGAGCCGCGCACAGTTGCAGGTGATCCTGCAGGGCTTCCGCGAGGTCCTGCGCGCGCACCCGAAGGTCTGGGAGGAGACGATCCAGGTGAACCTCGCCTCGATCGCGCCGTCGTCGCTCGACGTCGAGGTGCTCGCGTGGTTCCGCACCCAGGAATACGGCGAGTTCAAGGTCTGCCGCGAGGAGGTCCTGCTCGCGTTCCTCCGCGTCGTCGAGGAGGCGGGCGCGGCCTTCGCCGAGCCGACCCGGCAGGTGCTGCTGCGGGACGAGCGGCGCGCGGAGTAGCCTCCCGGCCCTTCCAGCGAAGGAGCGCCCGTGGATCCCTCCATCCCCGTCGTCGACCTGCAGGACTTCCGCTCCACCGACCCCGCCCGCCGCGACCGCTTCGTGCGGAGCCTGGGCGACGCGCTCGTCGACACCGGGTTCTTCGCGCTCGTGAACCACGGCGTCGACCTCGGGCTCGTCGACCGCGCGTACGGCATCGCCGACCGCTTCTTCGCGCTGCCGGAGGCGCAGAAGCGCCGCTACGAGGAGCCGGCGCTCAAGGGCCAGCGCGGCTACAGCTCGCTCGGCCGCGAGCACGCCAAAGATCACCCGGTGCCGGATCTCAAGGAATTCTGGCACGTCGGCCGCGAGCTGCCGACCGATCACGCGCTGCAGGCGCGCTACCCGAAGAACCTCTGGGTGGCAGAGCTGCCCGACTTCGAGCCGACCTTCCGCGCGCTCTTCGGCCAGCTCGACGCCTGCGCGATCGACGTGCTCAAGGCGTGCGCGCTCTACCTCGACGAGCCGGCCGATCGGATCTCGGCGCTCACGACCTGGGGCGACACGATCCTGCGCGTGCTGCACTACCCGCCGGTGCCCGACGACGCCCACCCGCAGGCGATCCGCGCGGCGGCGCATGAGGACATCAACCTCATCACGCTGCTCTGCGAGTCGACCGCGCCGGGGCTCGAGCTGCTGCAGCGCGACGGCCAGTGGCGCAAGGTCCACACGCTCTCCGGCCAGATCATCGGCGACGCCGGAGACATGCTGCAGTGGCTCAGCAACGGGCTCTTCAAGAGCACGACGCATCGGGTCGTGAACCCCGAGAACTCGCGCGAGCGGCGCTTCTCGATGCCGTTCTTCGTCCACCCGCGCCACGACGCGCGGCTCGATCCGCTGCCCTCCTGCGTCGCGAAGACGGGCGGGACGGTGAAGTTCGGGCCGATCTCTGCCGGCGAATACCTCGAGCAGCGGCTCGCGGAGATCGGGCTCAAGGCGTGAGGCGGGGGGCGGCGATCGCGGCGGTGCTCCTCGCGGGGTGCATCGAGGCGCCGGGCGAGGCCGCGCCACGGCCGTGCGGCGACTGCCCCGAAGGCAAGGTATGCCGCGGCGAGAGCTGTGTCTCGTTCGCCTGCACGCTCGACGACGAGTGCGACGTTGCGGAGCGCTGTTTTCAGGGGAGCTGCTGCCGGCCGCTCGTCTGCGTCGACGAGGGCACGGGCTGCGGCGCCCTCGTGAGCTGCGGGCTGGATGGGTTCTGCGGCTGCCCGGAGGGGATGATCTGCCCCAGCCCCGGGAGCGCCTGCGTCGTCGGCCCGTGCGACGAGAGCTGCGACAACCTGCGCCGCTGCGGGCCCGACGTACGACTCTGCAACGGAGAGAAGCTCTGCAATGAATGCCCCGGCGGCATCGCCTGCCCCCTCTCGGGCGAGTGCGCCTGCGGGGACGTCGAGCTCCCGTCGGACTGCACCGCCTCGGACGATCCGTGCGGCGCGCGCGACGCGGGCGCCTGCACCGTGTGCGCCTGCCCCGAGGGGCTGGTCTGCGGCGACGAGGGCCGCTGCGAGCCGTTCGCGACCGTCGATTGCGCGCGTCCGGTGCGGCGCTGCGGCCCCGTGGAGGGCGTCGACTGTGGCGGGTGCGAGGGCGGGCTGGTCTGCGACGAGCTTGCGCAGACCTGCCGGCCGACGAGCTCGCCGACCTGCTGGCGGTGGGACGGTGAGGTGCGGGAACCGGGCGCGCCGGAGATCTGGGCGCTCGCCGCGCCGCGCGAGGTCATGCTCGGCGCCGATCGCTGGCTCTACTTCTCGCGGACGACCCGCTCCCCGTTCCTCGAGCTCGCGCGCGCCCTGCTGGACGCGCGCGGCGAGCCGGACTGGGCGAGCCTCGAGATCCTCTCCGGGCTCGACGTCCCCTATCTCGACGGCTGGACGTTCAGCGCCCCGGCCTTCTCCCTCGACGGCCGCGAGGTCTACGTCTCCCTCGACAAGCCGCACCCGACCGTCGACGAGGGAGATGTCTCGGACGCAGAGATCTACCAGGCGGCGATCCTGACGCCTCGCGCGGAGCGGCCGACCTTCTCCTCCTCACGGCTGGTGAAGAGCCTCGATCGCCCTCAGCAGCCGCCGCCGCTCGCGTGGCCCACCGACGTCTCGGGCCCGACCCCGCTGCCCGACGGACGCTCGCTGCTCTATTTCGACTCGGCCGCGAACCAGCTCCAGGGCGCGCTGCGGATCTCCGTCCGCGCCTCGGGGCGGCCGGATGACCTCGCGTGGGGCGGCGGACGCTCGCTCGTCCTGTCCGGCGAGTCGGAGACGGCGCGCTTCGGCCCGGGCGGCCTGACGCCGGACCTCGGCTGGATCATCGGCCTCTGGCAGCCCGATCCGCAAACGTTCTCGGTCCCGGCGCGCCTCCGGCTCGTGCGCGTCGGGGAGAGCTGGGAGCTGGTCGGTCCGCACGAGCTGCTCGAGATGCGCGGCGATCCCGGGCTCGAGTACAAGGCGATCTCGATCTCGCCCGGCAACGAGCGGCTGTGGGTCGAGAACCGCGTCGCGACGGGCACGTTCCTCACCCGTTACGTCCCCTGCGACTAGCGGCCTACGGGCAGCCGTCCCCCGGCACGAGCGGATCGCACGGCGGCTCGCAGATCGGCGCGAGCGCCGCAAAGCAGTCCAGATCGTTCCAGCTCCCGTCGGCGCTCCAGCCGTTCTGGCAGTCCTCGTTCGAGTTCCAGTCGTTCGGCTCGCCGGGCGACCAGTACGTGTAGGTGAGCGCGCTGCCGTCGGGCCACACGAACGTCCCCTCGTTCGCCAGATCCGTCGCGCCGAGCCAGTACTCGGTGCCGGAGACGGCGGCGTTGGTCTGAAAGACGAAGTCGTTCTCCGCCGCGTCGCCGATCGCGACCAGCTGCGCGCCCCCGTCGGCGCAGAGCTGCACGGCCTCGTCGTGCGTGCGCGGGCGCCAGCAGAAGGTGTAGCCGCGGGCGCCGTAAGCGCGCGTCACGCAGTCGGGGCAGGTGGGCCCGTCGTCCGGCCGCCCGTTGCAGTCCTGATCGATCCCGTCGCCGCAGAGATCCTCGGCGCCCACGTAGCTCGTCGGGTCTCCTTCGGCGCAGTCGAAGGCGCAGGCGCGCCCATCGCCGTCGACGTCGCTGGCGGGATCGCGCACGCACGCGATCTCCGCGCGCGCCCAGCCGATCCGGTCGCGCAGGAAGGTCACGGTGGCCGCCTGCCGATCGAGCGTCCAGTCGAGCGGGATCTCCTTGCGCGGATCGCTCTCCACGTAGAACTGCAGGTGCGCGGCGAGCGTGCCGAGCGCGTCCCCGAGCGCCTGCTCGTCGATGCCGTCGAGGATCCGCGAGAGCTCGTCCTCGTACGCGCGCCGGCACTCCGGCTCCGTAACGCAGCTCTGCAGCAGCAACCCTTGCCCCTCGTAGAGCCCCAGCCACGCCTCGAAGGTCTGGTCGGTGCCCCACGGCAGCAGCGAGAAGCGGCCGTCGAGATCGGAGTGCAGGTAGTAGTTGTTGCGCGTCGGCGCGTAGCCGTCCCAGTGGCCGATGAGCAGCTCGGTCCCCATCACCCCGAGCACGCGCGGCAGATCGAGGTGCGGCCCCATCCGCTCCGCAAAGCTGCCCGACTGCGTGTGGAGCGCCGCGATGAGCGCGGAGAGGTCCGAGACGTCACCGGGATCTCCCTCGTCGACCTCGAGATCGCGCGCGGCGCCCGGGAAGAGATCCTGGCCGTACTGCCCCTCGTAGACGTGCGCCGTCGAGGGGAAGTGGCGCGCGAAGAGGTCGTCGGCGATCGGCTCGACGTCGAGGTAGAGGCCGTAGGGCGCGCCGTTCACCGAGACGAGCGCATAGCCGACGCGCGGCGCGGGCAGGCCTGCGCCCCGGAAGAGCTCGTAGGAGAGCCACTCGCGCACGAACGATGGGTCCTGGACCATGTTGTTGAGGGTCATCGACTCGAGGCCGAGGAAGCGCCCCGGGCCGCCGAAGCGATCGAAGTCGACCTTCAGCGCCGCCTTCTGCTCGAGCGTGCGGTAGCTGCCCCAGCGGCCCTTGAGGCGCACGCCTGCGGCGACCGGACCGTACGTCACGCCGTCGAGCTGCACGGTGACGGTGGCGGGGACGTGCAGGTAGGGATCGACGCCGAGCTGCGCGTACGCGGCCGGGTCGAGCGTGATCGCGACGGCAGCCGGCGCGGCGAGCGGATCGTACAGTCGTGCGGACGCCGCCACCGGCGGGAGGTTCGAGGCGCCGCGGGTCGGCTGGTTCGGGACGAACGGACCGCTCCCGTCGGGGATGCGACCGAGCGTCGCGCCGAGGGGCACGGCCTCGACGAGCGCGGCGTCGACGAGCGTGCCGGCGGGGTCGAAGAGCTGGACCGGCTCGTTCGCGCACCCGATCGAGAAGGGGAAGCCCGGCCGGCCCGGCGCCGCCTGCTCGACGACGAGGAGGCCGCGCGGCGGGATCATCGTGCCGGCCGGCAGCGCCCACCGCACGACCTCGCCGGCGGTGCGACCGGCGACGGCCCAGCCGGTCAGCTCCCGCGCGACCGCGCCCGCGTTGTGCAACTCGATCCACTCGGCGCCGTGGCACTCGATCTCGTTGAGCGTGACGGTCGCCGCGAGCGCCACGACGTTCGGCGCGCCGGGCGTGCGCTGCGTCGTGACGAAGGCGCCCGTGCCGTCGGGGATTCGACCGACGCTGAAGCCCGGCGGGACGAGCGGGACGACGAGTCGTTCGATCACCGCGCCGTCCGAGCCGAGCAGCGAGAGCGTGTCACCGCCGCAGGCGAGCCCGAACGCGCCGGGCGGGATGGAGACGAAGCCGCCGGGCGGGATCGATCCCATCAGCGCCTGCGTGTGGGTCGGGTCGGTCGGATCGTCGGTGAGCGCGAGTCCATCGAGCACCGCAGGCGCGTCTCCGAGGTTCACCAGCTCGATGAAGTCGCCGCCCGCGCACGCGACCTCGTTGAGGTGCAGCTCTGCGGCGCCGCTGCCGCCATCGCCGCCGCTGCCGCCGTCGCCGCCGCTGCCTCCGACGCTGCCCCCGTCGCCGCCGCTGCCTCCGACGCTACCCCCGTCGCCGCCGCTGCCCCCGACGCTGCCGCCGTCGCCGCCGCTGCCGCCGCCGCTGCCCCCGTCGCCGCCGCCGCCGCTGCCCCCGCTCGAGCCGGGAGGCGTGTCGGTGCAGGCCGCGAGCAGACCGGCGACGAGCAACGGGACGAGGCGTCGGGACATGGGGCGGCTCCTCAAGGGCGTCGGGGCCAGGCGGCGGGCGCGCGCCCCGTGGCCGATTCGAGCAGGCAACGAGCCTCCCCCGCCTCGGCGCGGGCGTCGAGGATCGTCTCCCGCGCGGCGAAGGCGCCGACGAGCCGCGCGAGCGCGTCCGGCGCGGCGAGCGTCCCCGCTGCGAGCCCCTCCCGCGCGAGCCGCTCCGCGAGCTGCGCGGCCTCGTCGAGCGCGCGCAGGTCCGGGCCGTTCTCCTCGAAGCGCGCCAGCGTCGAGAGCGCCCCGGCGGCGCGCGTGTGCCGCTCCCGCGCCGACGCCTCGGCCTGCGCACGCGCCGCCACGCCGCGACGCTCCGACGCCGCCTCGGCCGAGAAGCCATGCAGCGGGATCTCGACGCCGACGCGGGCCACCGTGCCCGCGAGCACGTCGACGGCCCCCGGCTCGATCCCCGCCTCGACGTAGCCGAGCCGCGGCAGGGCCTCGTGCAACGCCTCGTCCGCGCGCGCCTCTTCGGCCCGCGCGAGGTGCAGCTCTTCTCCCGCGCCCGGCGCCTCCTTCACGAGCGCCGCGATCGTCTCGGCGCGCCGATCGAGCGGACGCACGGCCTCTGCGAGCAGCGGCAGCGGCAGCGGCGCGTCGTCCAGCGGCGGACGAGGCCTCGCGCGCAGGCGAAAGCGCAGGAGCTGGGCATAGGCCGCGTGCTGCTCCGGATCGGCCACCAGCGGCGCCTGCAGCGGCGCGACGAGCGCGAGGCCCTCCACGGAGAGCCGGCGCTGCTCGTCGAGGCGCCCGGCCACGACGCCCGCGAGGCACAACTGCTCGCGACGATCCGCAGCGACGCGCGAGAGGTTCGCCCACGCGGCCACGGACGTCGCATCAGCGGCGCGCCGGCCCTCCGCCCCCGCGAAGGGAGAGTCGAGGGAGAGGCGCGCGGCGAGCCGGAGGCCCTGGCTCGTGGTCGGCGGCGCGAGCGGCGCCACGACCGGGATCCGCGCCCGCAGCTCCGCGGCCCGTAGCACCGCGCCCTCGCCGCGCACCGCGTCCGCGGCCTCGGCCTCGGCGCGCGCGGCCCGGACCGCGGGCTCGTCAGAGCGCTCTGCCGGAGCCTCGTGACGCGCCGCCGTCGGCCCTGCGCACGAGGCCGTGACGAGCGCGACGAGCACCCCGAGCCGGCGCACTCAGGGCGTCCCGGTGTGCAGCTCTGCGGCGACGACGCGCCCCGGCAGCAGCCGGCAGCCGGCCGGCACCGCCGCGCGCACCGGCAGCCCGAACGTCGCCGCCCGCATCGGGACGGCGGAGAGCCACGCCGGCGCCTCCACGACGGGACCTGCGCCGCCGAGCACGGGGGCGTCGCCGATGCAGCCGGCGACCGCGATGACCAGCTTTGCGCCCGGTCCGACCCGCTCCGCCGCCGACTCCGGGGGCAGCCACGCGACGAGCTCCGTCGCCTCCTCCGCGACGAGCTCCACGACCGCCGCCCCCGACGCGAGCGCGCTGCCAGAAGGCGCGATCCGCACGACCCGACCCGGCGCGTGCGCGGTGATCGAGAGCGCCTGGAGCTCCTGCTGCAGCGCGGCCCGACGCAGCCGCAGCGCGACGAGCTTCGCCTCGAACCACTCCGCGGTCGGCCGCGCGAGCGCCGGCAGTCCTTCCCTCGGCAGCGCGGTCTGCAGCGCGCGCACGCGCTCCACCTCGCTGCGGGCCAGCGCCGTCGCCTCGCTCGCCGCGGCTTCGCCCTCCGCGAGCCGCCGCGCCGCGTCGCGCAGATCCGTCTCCGCCGCGAGCCGCGCCTCGTGCCGCGCCCGGATCTCCGTCGCCTGCGCCGCGATCGCCTGCAGCAGCCGCGCCCGCGCCTCCTCCTCGGCGCGCGCGCGCCCGCTCGCCGCCTTCGCCTCGCCCACGCGCCGCACCGCCTCGCGCCGCTCGCGCTCGACCTCCTCGAGCAGCTGCAGCTGGGCCAGCTCTGCCGCCCGCGTCTCCGCCTCGAGCTCCGCCTCGACGAGCGCGAGCGCCTGCCGCACCAGCCGGTCGTCGAGCGTCGCGAGCAGCGTCCCTGTCGAGACGCGATCGCCGGGCCGCACGTGCGCGACGAGCACGCTCGAGGGCGTCGGCGCCGCCAGCACGATCGGATCGGCCCACGCGACCGCGCGCACGCTCGTCGCGCGCAGCGTGCCGACGTGCAGCACTGCCAGCGCCGCCGCGGCGAGCATGAACCCCAGGAACGGCAGCGGCCGGGCCCCGATCGTCTCGAGCGCGCGCTCCCATCGGCCTGGCCTCGACCCGACGTCCATCGATCAGCTCTCCACGGCAGCGTCGGTCAGCAGCAGGCGCGCCTCGCTCGCCTCGACCGCCTCGCGCAGCTCCGTAAGCAGCCGCTCCCCCTGCTCGGGCGCGAAGAGCTCGACCTCGAACGAGTGCTCGACCTTCGCGCCCTGCCCCGTCTCTCCGACGCCGAGCAGCACCCGCCGTCGGCAGTGGCGATCGAGCACGCTCGAGAGCTTCGGCTCCAGCGCCGTGCCCGCGATCGTCCGGAAGCGCAGCACCCCGTCGAAGCGCGCGCGGCTCGCGAAGGGCGCCTTGTGCATCCAGATCGCGGCGAGCACGAAGGCCAGCGTACCGAGCACCGCGACGCCGACCGCCCCCACGCCGCTCGCGACTCCGGCGCCCGCGGCGGCGAGCACGAAGACGAGATCACGCGGGGACTTCAGCGTGCTGCGGAACCGGACCATCGACAGCACGCCCATCAGACCGAAGCCGGCGACGATCGAGTGGCCCATCGCGAGCACGACGCTCGTCGCGCCGAGCGCGAGCAGCACGAGGCTCTGCGTGAAGGCGCGCGAGTAGGAGACGCCGCGGAACGTCGCCTCGTAGGCGAACGCGAGCCCCTGGCCCAGGACGAACGCGGACAGCAGTGCCAGCAGCACCGTGCGCGGATCCGTCGCGGTCCCGAGTCCGAGGGTGAGCCACTCCATCACGTTCGACCTCGCGTGCCGCGTTCCCGACCCTTTACGCTCCCTTGCACGTCACGGGCCCGTCAAGAATCCGCCCCGCGAGCGTCACGGAGCGTCGCACGGCTCGAAGCCCAGCACCGACGAGGATCGAGGCGCTGCGTGCGCGACGCGAGGGCCAGGCGCTCGGTCCGCGTCTGCCGGGGCCGGTCCGCGTGGCGCGGTGCGAGCCAAGGTCAAGCTCCGTCCAGCGCCGAGCCGGTCGAGACCCCGACCGGCAGCAGCCCGCGCGCCGCGAGCGCCCGGACGCCCCGCGCGTACTTCGAGAAGCCGACCTGCCGCAGCTGCCGCTCGTGGACCAGCGCCGCGAGCCATCCGGGCACGTTGGTCTCGCACTTGAGCTCGATGACGGCGGGTGAGGATCGCCCAGGCCCGCCGTCGAGGGGCACGAACGCGTCGTCGGGCCGCTCGAAGCGATAGCCATCGGCGGGCGCGACCTCGATGGCCGTGTCGATCGTGACGCGCGCGTAGCGATCGACCTCGCTCGCCCACGCCTCGCGCCGGTAGCGCACCACCAGCAGCGGGCTCGCGCCGAAGCGCGCCGCGAGCGCCGCGAAGTTCTGCAGCACGTTGGCGCCGCGCCCCTCCGGTTCGATGCCGAGCCCCTCCGCGCGCGCCGCGACGTCGTCGGGCGGGACCGCGACGCGCTGCTTGCGGATCACCTCGCCGGTCTTGCGCTTGAGCTCGAGGAATGCGGGTCCGGTGCCGTAGCTGCGGATCCGGAGCTTCGTCCGGTCGAACGCGTCGTCGGCGACCATGCGGAAGAAGGGCAGACCGGGGCCATCGAGGTAGAGCGTCGTGATCACGTAGCCGCCCTCGTGATCCGGCTGGCAGAAGGGCCGAAAGCCCGCCCGGAGCCGTCCGACGGCGTCGAGCGACGCGAGGTACTTCAGCTCGAGTCGCTCCCACTGCGTCTCGCCCTCGCTCACCGATCGCCCTCCTCGTCGGCACCCACGCTACGGGCTCTCGTCCCGGCCATGCGAGAGTCCGGCACGGAGGAGCTCCCCGGTGCCCTCGCCCAGCCTGTTGTGCCCGCTGCTCCTGATCTCCCTCGGTGCCACGGAGCCGACGGCGCCGGCACCGCTGCCGCCGGGGCTCTGCGAGGCCTCCGGCGCGGTCTTTTCTGGCGAGACGCTCCTCGTCGTCGACGACGATCGCCCCCGCACGCTCTTCCGGCTCCGGCGCGATCCGGCGACGCCCGGCGCCCTCCTGCTCGATGGCACGATTCCCCTGCCCGATGGCGGACCGGACGATCTGGAGGGGCTCACGCGGCTGGGCGACACGCTCGTCGCGACCGGCTCCTTCGGCCGCTCCCGCAAGTGCAAGGACCGTCCGGAGCGGGCACGACTGCTGCTCTGGCCCGCCGCGCGGCCGGCCGACGCCCATCCCCGCGCGCTCCCCGCGCTCGCCGCGGCCCTGCAGCGCGAGCCCGACTGCCTCGCCGCGCTCTTCGTCGCCCCGCCGCCCGCGGGCGCCGACGCCCTCTGCCGGCGGCTCGTCGAGGCGGAGCGCGGCGCGAACCAGCAGAGCTGTCCCACGCTGAACGTCGAGGCGATCGTCGCGGACGGAGCGAGCCGACTCTGGCTGGGGCTGCGACGGCCGCTGCTCGATGGCCGCGCGGTCCTCCTGCGCGTGGCGACAGGCGCGGATCGGGTGCGCTTCGACGCGGTCGCGACGGTCTCGCTCGGCCCGCGCGGCCTGCGCGACGCGGCGGTCGACGGCGCGACGCTCCTGCTCCTCGCAGGTCCCGTCGAGGACGGTCCGGAGCTCTTCACGCTCGAGGCGCTGCCGCTCGACGCGCTCGTCCCGGGCGCGACGCTCACGCCCGCCTCCAAGGGCCGGACCCTGCCGCGCGGCGCCGAGGCGATCGCCCCGGCGGCTGACGGGATCTGGCTCCTCACCGACGGCGGCCGCGACGACAAGGACGATCTGCGCTGCCGCACGCCGCCGCTCTCGCTGCGCCTCGATCGCTGACGGTCGGGTCGATCCGCCCCGCGGCGACGGTTTTCCACCGCGGATCGGGCGCCGCGGCGACATGGAGCCGCGGCACGCATCGTGCTTCGATCTCCTTCATGCGCACGCTCCGCCGCTCGCTGCTCCTGCTCCTCCTCGTCTCGTCGGCCTGCGCCGAGCCCCCGGGCGGCGGCGGCGACGGTGGCTCCGGCGGTGGTGGCGGCGCAGGCGGCGACGGCTTCGACGACCACACGGTGCCCGCGATCCTCGACGTCGCGACCTTCGACGCGCTCTCGAGCGACGTGCCCGGGCTGCAGACGGTCAAGGCCGTGCTGACCTCGTTCCCCGACGATGACGCCCGCGCGATCCGCTATTTCGACGGCAATTTCTACACGCTGCACGACGAGTGGTACTGGTTCCGGCTGCTCAACGGCGCGCGTGTCCCGGGCGTCGACGAGGCGCCGGTCGAGGGGCTCCGGTCCTTCGCCTCGATCCCGGAGATCTACGCGTGGGCGAAGGAGCAGCCGTCGCTCCCGCTCGATCTCACCTTCGTCACCGACGACCGGCTCTATTCGCCCCGCTTCTACCAGCTCGCGCTCTCGCAGCGGCCCCGCGCGCTCGGACTCGCCTCGCTCGTGCGCGCGCCCGCACGCACCGAGCCGCCGCTGCGCGAGGAGATCTGGGCGTTCGAGCTCGAGTACTCCGATCAGGTGACGCACGCGGAGCTGACGACGTTCTTCGAGGCGTTCGACGCGACGACACCTGCACCGCTGTCCGGGACCACGCGCTGGCTCGTGCGCTCGCTCCAGCAGGAGGCGCTCGCGGCGCAGATGGAGGCCGAGCGACTTCCGTACCACGACCGGATCCTGCGCTACTCGGAGCTCGCGGTGCCGGGCGAGACGCAGGTCTACGCGGAGGGCCTGACCGCGGGGCGGCTGCGGCGCCTGCGGCCGGGCGAGGGGCTCGACGACGTGCGCGCCTCGGACGTGATCCTGCTCGAGAGCCCGCCCGACGTGCTGCCGCCGTGCGCCGCACTGCTGTCCGCCGCGCCGATGACGGCGCTGAGCCACGTCGTCGTGCTCGCGCGCAACCGCGGGATCCCGGCGGCCTATCGCGGCGGGCTGCTCGACGACGCGGGGCTCGATCAGCTCGCCCGCGTGCGCGCCCCGGTGATCGTGCGCGCCCGCGCGCCGGACCAGCTGGAGATCGTGCCGATGAGCGAGGAGGACTACGCGACGTGGCTGCAGTTGGGGCAGCTGCCGTCCTTCCCGTTCACGGCGCCGTCGCTCGAAGGCGTGCCGCTGCTCTATGACCTGTCGGCCTTCGGGATCGAGCAGCAGGCGAGCCTGCGGCCGCTCATCGGCGGCAAGTCCGCCGGCTACCTCGCGCTGCTCGCGCCCGGCGACGTGCCGACGCCCGATCGGCCGGCGGGGATCTCGGTCCGGCCGTACCACGAGCACCTCGCGCCGCTGCGGCCCGCGCTCGAGGCGATGGTCCTCGACGAGTCCTTCGTGCGCGACGTGCGCGTGCGACGGCTCGTCCTCGAGGGCGCGGACTCGCTCGCGTTGACCGTGCCTGCGGCCGAAGCCGCCGAGATCGAGGCGGCCTTCGACGCGGCCCACCCGGCCGGCGATCCGCTCGGTGACCTCACGCGCGCCGGCGGGGTCCAGGCGGGGCTCCGCGCGCTGCCGCTCGCGCCCGCGACCGCGGCAGAGCTGCACGAGCGGCTGGCGACCCACTTCGCCCTCTTCGCGCCGTCGCAAGGTCTGCGCTTCCGCTCCTCCTCGAACGTCGAGGACGTCGAGGGCTTCAACGGCGCGGGGCTCTACGACTCGAACACCGGCTGGCTCGACCCGGCCGCCGCGCCCGCGGGCAAGCAGGATCGCGACATCGAGTGGGCGATCAAGAAGACGTGGAGCTCGTACTGGTCGCTCGAGGCGTTCGACGAGCGGCGGCTCGAGGGCGTCGACTCGCTGCAGGGCGGCATGGGCTGCACCGTTCATGCGAATTTTCCCGACGCGATCGAGCTGGCGAACGGCGTGATCGTGCTGACGATCCTCCCGCCGGAGCTCGGCGGCGGCAGCGTGCTGGAGCTCGACGCGCAGCAGGGCGCGGTGAGCGTGGTGAACCCGGACCCGACGGCGGCAGAGCTGCCCGAGCACGATCGGCTGGTCGTCGACGCCCTCGGCGAGGCGGTGCTGACGCGCGTGCGCGCCTCGACGCTCGTGCCGGCCGGGACGTGGCTGCTCGACGAGGCGCAGTTGCGCGCGCTGCACGATCACGCGCGGGACGTGGCGCAGGCCTGGCTCGACGAGGAGAATCGGCCCCGCACACCTTCTCGTCGAGGCCGGACGATGACGCTCGATCTGGAGTTCCGTCACGTCGCGCCGGGCTGGCCCGCGCTCGCCGACGGCACGATCCGGCCGGAGCGCCTCATCCTCAAGCAGGCGCGCTCGCTGGAGCCGGGCGTGCGGCAGGTCCCGGAGGCGCTGCGCAACGTGCCGCTGCCGCGCGACGTGCTCGCGCGCGCGCGCCGGATCGAGCAGCGGGTCTGCGAAGGCGACGGGATCCGGGCGACGGTGCTCGAGGCCTATACGGAGCCGCTGCGGCCGCCGGATCTGCGCCACGACGTGGTGCCGTTCACCGGCGTCGCGAGCGTGCAGTTCGTCGCCGCGGCGCCGGCGCTCGGGAAGGCGGCGGGCGCACAGGTGCTCGTGTTCCACCCCGAGACGACGGCGATCCTGCACGAGGGGCTCGCCGCGGGCGGGCCGTGGCGGATCGAGATCGACGTGGCCGAAGAGAGCGCCCTGCGCGAGGGGGTCGATCGGCTCGAGTTCTCCGAAGGCGGCGCGTTCCGGCTGGCGCGCGGCGAGGCGGCGCTCGAGGGGAGCGCGCCGTGCGGGCGCGAGGTGCTGCTCTCGACGCCGGAGGACTTCCTGGCGTCGCTGCTGCCCTGATCAGCGGCAGTCGCTCGTGCGCCACACCGTCAGCCCGGCCGAGCGCCACTGGTAGAAGCGATCGCAGGCGTCGCTCGAGGAGAGATCGAGGCCCGAGACACCTGGCAGCGGGACTTCGCGAAACCCGCCGAGCAGGAGCGGCTCGGTGGCGATGACCTCGACCTCGACGTGGCGCTTGTCATGCTCGCCGGGGACCTGAAATTCGAGCAGGAGCAACCTTCCCTCGCACAGCGTCCGGGCGTCGTTGATCTCCTCGCCGCTCCTGATCATCCCCGGCTCGAGCTCCTCGAACGGGCCGAAGTCGAAGAGCTCTGCCGTCGCGGCGCTGCGCCGCCTGACGACGAGCCGGCGGTGGTCGGCGATGGCCACGATCGCCGTGCGCCCGTCCGCGAGGAACTGCGGCGCGAGCGGAAAACCGCCCGAGCTGGCGACGCGCGCGCGCTCGAGGAAGCCGCCCGCGCCGTCCGGGACGTAGAGCGCCCACGTCGGCTCGACGAGCGGATCGTCCGGGTCGTCCGACTCCCAGAGCTCGGCGCCGCCCAGCGCCATCGCGACCTTCGGCGGGAGCCGGGGCCTCGCCGGCAGACCGGGGATCGCCTCGAGGCGCGCCGGATCGAGCCGATCGGCCTCGAGCAGCGGCACCCGCGCCCACCGCCAGATCCCCGGCGCCTCCTCGAGCGGGACCCAGAGCCATTCTTCGCCGCCGAGGCGCTCGAGCATCGACGAGTTGTCGGCAGAGCTGTCGGCCTGCGGCGGCAGCGCCTCGAAGCCGCGCACGATCGTCGACGCGCCCTGGCAGCCGCGCAGCTCCGAGCAGGCGCCCGGCGCGAGGCAACCACGCCCCTCGGGGCAGGCCGCGCCGTCGACGCAGCCGGCACAGCTGCCCGAGCGGCAGGACGTGCCGTTCGCGCAGTCCCCGCAGGCGAGCGTCGCGCCGCACGCGTCGATCACGTCTCCGCAGGCGCCCTCGGCGCACGCGTCGCCGCCGCAGGGGACGCAGGTGGCGCCGTCGGCGCAGAGATCACCCGGCGCACAACTGCACTCGCGGAGGCGGCCGCACCCGTCGTCGAAGAGGCCGCACACGCCGATCGGGCAGGCTTGCGGCAGGCAGACCTGCGGATCCGACGCCGGCGGGGCCACGATGGGATCGCAGGCGCCGGGGAAGAAGGCGAGCGCAGCTAGCTCAGCGCGGTTCATGGGCACGCGAGCGACCGCGAGAGGTACAGCAGTCCCTGGCGGTACTGGTAAAGGCGCGCGCCGTCAGGAGACAGGGCCGCAGAGGCAGAGCTCGGCGCACGGACCGGCTGCGGGAGCTCGCTCGCGACGACCTCCGCCGCGAGGTCGGGCTGATCGGGGGCACCGAGCGTGAGCTGGACCCACTCGCTCTCGAACGGCTCGAAGCCCGAGTCCCCATAGTGCTCGTGAAACGCCGCGAAGCCGAGGATGTCGGCGCCCGGGAGCGCCAGTGGCGAGCCGAGAGTGTCGGTGAACGGGTTCGTGCCGAGCGCGACGAGCGGGAGATCCCCCACGCGCGCGAACGCCGCGTCGCCGGGCTCCGCGGTCGGCCGGCGGAGGACGACCGGACGCTTGGCCGAAGCGCGCACGATGAGCGTCCGACCGTCTGCGAGGAGCGCGGGGCGGAACGTGACGTCGGTCGGCGGCAGGCCCGGAACGTCGCCCACGGCGTGAAGTCCGGCGGCGTCGCGGGTGAACTGGGCGAGGTGCTGGTTCATCCAGCCATCGCCACCGGAAGCAGCCAATCCGACGAAGAGCTCCTTCCCGTCCGGCGCGACCCACGCCTCATAGACCCAGTAGACGTCGGGGCCGTCGCGGACCTCGATCTCCTCGATCGTCGCCTCGTCGATCGTCGCCTCGTCGCGCAGGCGGACGCGCGCCAGCCGCGAGCCGTTGGCGTCGCTCCAGCGCGTCGTCAGGAACCAGAGCCACTCGCTGCCGTCCGGCTCGCGCACGAGCGAGAGCCCCGAGTTGCCGAGGAACTGGACCCCATCCATGTTCCGCTCGGACTCGCCCTGGCCCTCGAGCTCGCTCGGATCGTCGAAGCAGAGCCGGTGCGCGGCAGGCACGCAGAGATCGAGCGAGGTGCGGACCAGTCCGGCGTCGCAGGGCTCGTCGGAGCAGATCCCGGGCTTGCCCAGCCCCTCGGCCCGCACGCAGGCGGCGCCTGCCGCGCACCGACAGTCGATCGTGCCGTCGCACCCGTCGTCGACCTCGCCGCACGCCGCACCGCACTCGCGCGGGACGCACGCCGGGACGCAGATCCCGCGCCGGTCGGCGGACGCAGAGATCTCGCAGCGCTGCCCCTCCTCGCACGCGCAGCTTCGGACGGCGCATCGGTCCGGCAGCGCGAGTTCGCCGCAGAGTCCGAGCACGCACTCGCAGCCGCTATCCGGCGGCGGGGGCTCCGACGCCGGTCCGCCGCCGCTCGCGACACAGCCACACAGGAGCCAGCTCAACCAGCCGAATCGCCTCACGTCCCCTCCCGCGTAAACCGCAGCACGACCTCGACCCCCGACCCGTCCGCCCGCAGCAGCGTCAGCTCGTCGCCCTTCACGCAGAACTGCGCGGTGACCGTCGCGTCGTCCGGATCCGAGAGCGTGCCGCCCTCCGTGACCCACCGCCGCTCGCCCAGCGAAGGCACGGGGCCCGTCAGCCGGCAGGTGCAGTCGCCGACGAAGAGGCAGGTCGCCGTGAAGCCCTGCGCCTCGGCGAGCCCCGGCACGAGCCCGCACGCCTCCGCCGCCGGGATCGCGCCCTGCGTCAGCGCGTCGATGCATTCGGAGGCGACGTGCGCCGCGACGGTCGCGGTGAGCGTCGTCGCGTCGGTCATCGTCCCGTCCGCGCGGAGCTCGAGCGTGCCCGCGCCGTCGAGCAGCCCCGGAAGCTCTGCCGGACAGGCCTCCGCGTCGAGCCCGTCGAGCCGCAGCGCGAGGCACCCCTGCACGAGCGTCCAGCGACCGGCCGGCGCGCCCCCACACGCCGTGAAGCTCTGCGTCAACGACTCGCAGGCGAGCGCCGCCTCCGAGGGGCCGGCCGCGGGCGCCGATCCCTCCTCGGAGCAGGCGGCGAGCAGGAGCAGCAGCAGGAGGGCACGGCGCATGACGGGCATGCTACCGGCTCCCGTCGTCGCCGCGCTCGCCCGTCAGCCCCGCGACGCCGTGCGATGGCAGCGCGCGTCGATCGCCGATCGGTCGGGCCGGTACGCCCCCGACGATCATCCACGGCGCCACGTCGCGGGTGACGACCGCGCCCATCGCCACGACCGCGTGCGCGCCGATCCGAACGCCATCGGTCACGCCGGCGTTGGCGCCGATCCAGACGTCGTCGCCCACCTCGATCCCGCGCGAGCGGACCGGCTGCTCGTGGATCGGCCGGTCCGGCGCTACGCCGTGATCAAAGGCGTAGAGCGCCGCGCCCGTCGCGATCCGCACGCCGCGGCCCAGCGTGATCCCGGCGCGCCCGCCGTCGAGCGAGGCGCGGGCGTTGAGGCTCGTGTCGTCCCCGATCTGCACCGGGCCGTGGACGAAGACCTCCGCCGCGATCGCCGCGCGCGCGCCGACGACGATCGCCCGGAATGGCTCGGCGAAGAGGCGCGCATCGGGCGAGACGAAGGCCGACGGATGCAGCTCCACCGTCTCCCGTCGCGCGAACGCCGCGTGCACCGCCGCCTGCCACGGGGCGGCCCACGCGAGGTGGCCCGGCTTCAGGCGGAACCAGAGCCACGGCATGTGCGAGAGGCGCAAGCCGTGCTGGCGCCGCAGTTCGGCGGCGCGCTCGTCGGCGGGGGGCGGCCCGAAGGCGCAGGGGTCGAGGCTCACGCCCCGCAGGTTCGCATCCACGGGGTGAAAAGTTGACCGGTCGCGCTATCGGGCGATGCTGCCCGGGAATCCCCAGGAATTCCGTGCCTCTCACTCCGAGTGAGAGGTCGTCTCACCGGAGGTCGATCGATGGAACGCGCACGTCCCAGCCGCCTGCCGCTCAAGCAGGGGCGCAACGTCCGCGTCGAACGCGCCCGGGAGAAGAGCGGCAAGGCGAGCCACCGTCGCGAGTCGGATCGCGATCGCGGCCAGCCCGAGGCCGCCGCCGGCGGCGACCGCAAGGAGATCCTCGCGCTGGTGCTCTTCGCGCTCGCCGCGGTGATCGCGCTCTCGCTCTTCTCCTACGACGCCACCGCCGGCAGCAACCTCGTCGGGCCCGTCGGCCGCTTCGTCGCCCGCACGCTCTTCGGCGCGTTCGGCCTCGGCGCCTTCGTCGTCCCCTTCGCGCTCGCGCTGGGCTTCGTGGCGGCGGTCCGCCCCCGCGGTCGCTCGGTCGGCCTCGTGCCGGCGCTCTGCTACGGGACGCTCCTGCTCGGCGCCGCGATGCTGCTCGATCTGGTCGCCCCGGACTTCCGCGCGTTCGGCGCCCGGGCCGGCGGCGCGGTCGGCGGCGCGCTCGCGGATCGCATGGTCTCCGGCTTCTCGACGGTCGGCTCGGTCGTGATCGTCTCGGCGCTCTGCACCGCGGCCCTCGTCATCTCCACCGGCCTCAAGGTCTCCACGATCGCGATGTTCCTCGGCCAGACCGGCCACAACCTGGCCGTGTGGGGCGCCGCCTTCGTGCGCGCGCAGGTCGAGCAGCACCGCGCCGAGCGCGCCGAGCGACTCGCGGAGGACGAGTCCGAGCGACTGGCGGCGCTCGAGCGCGGCGGGGACGAGGAGGAGGAACCGCCTGCGGCAGACGAGCCCGACGACGCGGCGATCGTGCGCGCGGAAGAGACGCTCGCCGAAGCGGCGCTCGCCACGAGCGCAGAGCTGTCCGCCACCTCCGAGGAGCCGGGCCGCAAGGGGAAGCGGCCGAAGAAGGGCGTGGAGTCGCTGCTCGAGGCGGGCCTCGACGCGCGCGTGCCGACGCCGCCGGCGCCCGAGGTCGTGGGGGCCGAGGCCGGCAAGCGCCGGAAGAAGGAGCCGCCCGCGCCCCCGATCGAGGCCGTGATCGCGCCGGCCGCGCCGATCGTCGTCGCCGCCGCCGAGAGCGCCGCCGCGCCGGTCGAGCCCGTGGCCGACTCGAGCGGGCTGCCGCCCGATCCGGTCTGGATGTCGTCGGGTGGGCCGCTGCCCGTCCCGGGAAAGCGCCGGATCGATCCGGAGGAGGAGCCGCGCGCCACCGCGCCGGCGTCGGATCCGGCAGAGCTGCCCGGCCCGGCCGCGCTCGGGGAAGTTTCGCAGGCGGAGAACCTCCCGCCCGCCGCCGTCCAGGCGCTCGTGAAGGCCGGCAAGCTCCCCTCGAGCGTGCTGCCGGAGATCGACGTCCCGCAGGCGCCGCCCAAGCCGAAGAAGCCCGAGGACGCCTTCGCGCTCGTCTCGGCCGGCGGCTTCTCGCTGCCGCCGCTGAAGCTGCTCGGCGGCGCGGACGCCGACGCGCGCGTGCCGATCGACGAGGCGCTCCTGCACCAGACCGCCCAGCGGCTGCGGCAGAAGCTCGCGGAGTTCGGCATCGAGGGCACCGTGCAGAAGATCCGGCCCGGCCCGATCGTGACGATGTACGAGTTCCTGCCGGCGCCCGGCGTGAAGATCTCCAAGATCGCCTCACTCTCCGACGATCTCGCGATGGGCCTCGAGGCGATGCAGGTCCGTATCGTGGCGCCGATCCCGGGACGCGGCGTGGTCGGCTTCGAGGTGCCGAACAAGACGCGCGAGACCGTCTACCTGCGCGACGTGCTCGAGCAGGAGGTCTTCACCAAGAGCGCCTCGCGCCTGACGATGGCGATCGGCAAGGACATCGAGGGCATGCCGTTCGCGGCGGATCTCTCGAAGATGCCGCACCTGCTCATCGCCGGCACGACGGGCTCGGGCAAGAGCGTGGCGATCAACTCGATGATCGTCTCGATGCTCTACAAGAGCACCCCCGAAGAGCTGCGCTTCATCATGGTCGACCCGAAGATGGTCGAGCTGCGGCCCTACGACGGCATCCCGCACCTGCTGCTGCCCGTCGTCACCGATCCGAAGAAGGCCGTCTACGCGATGCGCTGGGCCGTCGACGAGATGGAGCGCCGCTACCAGCTCCTCTCCGACAGCCACGTGCGCAACATCGCCGACTACAACGCGTGGGTCGTCGAGCAGGCCGAGCGCCGCGCCCGCGGCGAGGAGCCCAAGGCCGAAGCGGCGCCGCTCGTCTCGCGGAAGATCCTCATCATCGACGTCGAGAAGGGCGAGACGGAGGAGGAGGCGGTCGCGCGGCTCGAGGCGAGCGAAGGCGTGCCCTCTCCGCCGACGGCCGCAGAGCTGACCGCGGTCGGTGAGCGCGTCGCGCCGCCGGCGCCGAAGCTCCCCACGAAGCTCCCGTACGTCGTCGTCGTGATCGACGAGTTCGCCGATCTCATGATGGCGGGCGGCAAGGAGGCGGAGACCTACATCGCGCGCATCGCCCAGAAGGCGCGCGCGGTCGGCATCCACCTGATGCTCGCCACGCAGCGGCCGAGCGTCGACGTCGTCACGGGCGTGATCAAGGCGAACTTCCCTTCGCGCGTCGCGCTGCAGCTCAAGTCGCGCGTCGACAGCCAGACGATCATCGACCAGCCCGGCGCCGAGCGGCTGCTCGGCCAGGGCGACATGCTGATCGTGCCGCCGACCAGCGCGCACCCGATCCGCGTGCACGCCGCGTTCGTCTCGACCAAGGAGATCGAGCGCGTGGTCGAGCACCTCAAGAAGCAGGGCAAGCCCGTCTACGACGAGTCGATCCTCCGCGCGCCCGAAGAGGACGCGGACGAGGAAGGTCTGCCGGGAGATGAGAAGCTCGATCCGCTCTACGACCAGGCGATCTCGGTCGTGGCGACGATGCGCACCGTCTCGGTCTCGATCCTCCAGCGCAAGCTGGGCATCGGCTACAACCGCTCGGCCAACATGGTCGAGCGGATGGAGCGCGAGGGGATCGTGGGACCCGCGAACGGCTCGAAGCCCCGCGACTGCCTGATCTACGGGCAGATCCCGGGCGAGTCGTCGATGCCGACGTGAGGCAGGAATTGCGAGCGGGTCGCGGCTCGCTGGAGCCCGACCCGCCCGTACGACCCAGCGTCCCTCAGCCGCGCTATTTCCCGAGCATGCCGTCCTTCAGGTCACCGTCGGCCGGCTCCTTGCCCAGGTAATTGCGGAAGAGCGCGTCAGCGAAGGCCTTGCCCTCGACCGTC
>CAYHCR010000004.1:0-23424 GCA_964354895.1 uncultured Myxococcales bacterium
AGGTCATCGAGCGCGTCGGCGCGGCCGGCGGGCACCTTTGCCATCAGCGCCTCGAGCCGCGTGGTCTCCACCCGGAGCTCCTTGCGCGCCGTCTCGATCCGCGCGGCGAGCTCCTCGAGCCGCTTGCGCTCCTCCACGAGCGCCTTGCGCTCCGCGACGAGGCGCTTCTCTTCGTCGCTCCGGCCACCGGTGGCGCGGCGGAGCTCCTTGCGGAGCGCGTCGGGCGCGACGGAGGGCGTCTCGGTCACCGGCACGGCGGCAGGCGCTTCGGGCGCCGCCGGGGCCGGCGCTGCGGCTGGCGGCTTCGGGCTCTCCGGGGCCATCGGGCGGGCGGGCTCCGCGATCGGTGACTTCGGGCCCGGATCGGGCGCCGCCGGCGGTGGTGGCGCCTCTGCGGCGGCGCGCGGCGCGGCGTGGCCGGTGAAGGCGGTGGCCGCGAACAGCACCGCGGCGCCGAGTCGACGCAGATCAGCCACGGGCGCCCCCGATGGCCGGCGGAGGCGTCGGCCGCGCGAGCACGGCGCGCAGGAGCGCGAGCGCCTCACCGGCGTTGGCGCGATCCTCCGGCCGCTGTCGCAGCAGCAGCGAGAGCGGCTTCTCCAACGCGAGCGCGCGATCGACCAGCGGGTTGCTGCCCGGAACGTAGGCGCCGACCTCGACGAGATCCCGCGCCTCCCGCGCCGCCGACAGCAGCTCGCGCGTGACGCGCGCGGCGTCGAGGTGATCGCTCGGGAGGATCTCGGTCGCGAGCCGGCTGACCGAGTCGAGCACGTCGATCGCAGGGAAGTGTCCCGCGCCGGCGAGCTTGCGCGAGAGCACCACGTGGCCGTCGAGCGCGCCGCGGGACGCGTCGGCGACCGGATCGCTCAGGTCGTCGCCCTCGGCGAGCACGGTGTAGACGGCCGAGATCGAGCCCCGGCCCTCGTCGTTGCCCGCGCGCTCGAGCAGCCGGGGTAGCGCGGCGAAGACGGAGGGCGGATAGCCGCGCGCGGTCGGCGGCTCCCGCGCAGCGAGCCCGATCTCGCGCAGCGCCATGCAGTAGCGCGTCAGCGAGTCGAAGAGCAGCAGGACGCGTCGGCCCATCGCGCGCTCGTGCTCGGCGAGCGCCATCGCCGCGTGGGCGGCCCGCACGCGCGCCACGGGCGGCTGGTCGGCGGTCGCCACGACTACGGTCGCGCGGGCGAGGCCGTCAGGGCCGAGATCGCGCTCGACGAACTCGCGCACCTCGCGGCCGCGCTCTCCGACGAGCGCGACGACGATCCGCTCGGCGCTCGTGTGCCGCGCGAGCATGCCGAGCAGCACGCTCTTGCCGACGCCGGGGCCCGCGAAGACGCCGAGCCGCTGGCCCTCGCCGAGCGGCAGCAGCAGATCGAGCGCGCGCACGCCGGTCGGAAGCGGTGAGAGGATCCGGCGCCGCGACATCGGCGGGGGGGGCTCCGCGATCAGCGGGGCGCGGCGGCCGAGCACGGGCGACGGCAGGCCGTCGATCGGCCGCATCCAGGGATCCACCACGCGGCCCACGAGCGCCGGCCCGACCGCGACCTCGCTCGCGCTGCTGCGCGGCAGCACGCGCGCGCCCTCGGCGACGCCGTGCATGTCGCCGAACGGCATCAGCAGCGCCACGCCGCCGTCGAAGCCGACGACCTCGGCCGCGACGGAGCGTCGGGCGTCGACGCGGATCTCGCAGGTCGTGCCGACCGCGACCTTCGGCAGCGACGCCTCGACGAGCGCGGGCGTGGCGCGCAGCACGCGCCCCTCCATCACGATCGAGTCGCAGCGGGAGATCGCGCGATCCAGCCGGGCGGCGTCGAGCAGACTCATGGCGCGTCCCCTCCCGCCCGCGGCGCGAAGCTCGTCGAGCACGTGTGGCAGGCGCTCACGGCTCCTCCTGGAGCGAGGCGACCGCGCTGCGGTGCAGCTCTGCCAGCCGCGTGTCGAGGCGGGCGTCGACGCTGCCGAAGGCCGCCTCGATGACGACGTCCCCGCGCGCGAGCGCCGGGTCGCCGAGCACGTGGACGTCGACGAGCGACGGCGCGCCGGTCGGCGGCGCGTGCAGCCGCAGGGCGTCCTCCGGGTGGACGCGCAGCGTGACGGGCCGCGCCTCTCCGACCTTCTGCAGCGCCGTGCGCACCAGCTGGAACAGCGGCTCGGGGCTCTGGCGGATCTCGGTCTCCAGGATCCGTCGTGCGATCAGGAACCCGACCTCCAGCGCGTCCGCGCGGGCCTCCCCGTAGAGCCTCGTCCCGAGCTCCTGCAGGGAGCGCAGCGCGGCCTCGAGGCGATCGTTCGCGGCGGCAGACGGCGCCTCCGCGAGCGAAGGGAGCGAGAGGGGCGGCGGGAGCGGAAGCAGTGCCGGAGAGAGCGCAGCCGGAGCGAGCGCGGCCGGCGGAGGCGCGGCGGGCGAAGCTGCGGCTGGCGAAGGCGCAGCGGACGCATGGCCGGCGGCCCCGACCGCCGGAGGGGTGAGGAATGGCACCGGCATCGCCGGCTCGGCGGACGCCGACGGGGCCGCCGCTCGAGGGGCCGGCGGCGCCGGACGCGCGTGAGGACCGGCGGGACCCGCCACCGCGTGGGCAGGCGTCGACGCCGAGAACTCGGCCGCCTCGACCGGGCGCGGCGCGGGGGCCATGGCCAGGAAGCGGGGCTTGCGCGGGGGCTCGGCGTCGGGTCGCAACTTTGACTCCTCTTCGGCTCACGGGACGGCTCGTGAGGCAGGGGTGCAGATCTCAGACCATCTTGTCGGCGGGGCGCACGAGCGTGATCCGGCCCTGCTCGGAGAGCGCCTGGACGGAGCGCACGATCTCGCCCTGCGCCTCCTCCACCAGCGAGAGGCGCACCGGGCCGGCCGCGAGCAGGTCGTCGCGCAGCATCTCGCTGGCGCGCTCCGACATGTTCCGGAGGATCTTCTCGCGGACCTCGTTGGAGCCGCCCTTGAGGGCCATCGTCAGCTTCTTGGCGTCGACGTCCTTGAGGATCGCCTGGATGTCACGATCGGAGAGGTGGACGAGATCGTCGAACGTCAGCAACTTGGTGCGCAGCTCTGCCGCGAGCGGCGCGTCGTCCCGCTCGATCGCCTCGAGCACCGCGATCTGCTCCTCGCCCGTCGCGCGACGGAGCATCTCGGTCGCGGCCTTGCGCCCGTCGACGCGACGAACGCCGCCGGCGACCACCGACCGCAGCTCGTGGGCGAGGGCCTGGCCGACCTCCCGCAGCACCTCGGGGGCGACGGCGTCGACCGACGCCATGCGCGCGACGACGAGCGGGCGCAACGACGCGGGAAGCTTTGCCATCGTGGCGGCCGCGCGCTCGCTGTCGATCGCGGAGAGCACCAGCGCGATCGTCTGGGCGTGCTCGCGCGAGAGGACCATCGCGAGCGCCTCGGGATCCGCGAGCGCGACCGGGCCGAGCACCTCGTCGGGCTCGGGGGGAGGCATCGTGCCCTCGAAGGCGCGGCGCGCGACCTCCGGCCCGAGCGCCTGCATCGCGGCGTCGCGCAGCACCTCGTCGCCGCCCATCACGTCGGGCTTCTGCTCGTCGAGCGCCTCGATCAGCATCTCCAGCGCGTGCGGCACGGCGTCGGGCGGCGCGCGTTTCAGATCGCGCGCGGCCGTCGCGATGCGGCGGACCTCCTGCTCGCCCATCAGCTGGAAGACCAGCTTTGCGGTCTCGTGCCCCAGGCCGACGAGCGCTGCGGCGACGCGGCGGGCGCCGGGCCCGACGGGTGCGGTGATCGGCTCAGCCATTGGCCTTGTCCTTCTCTCGTTCGGCGGCCTCGAGATCGGCCGCGATCCACGACTTCAGGAGGCGCGCGGCGCGCTGCGGATCGCGCGCGACCAGCTGGCGGGCGCGCTCGCGCACCGCCTCCGGCCCCTCGGGCAGCTTCGGCAGCACGGCCTCGATCTCGCCGAGGGCCGCAGAGACGCGCGTGCCCGGGACCACCGAGAGCTCGTCCCCGGTCGGCCGGCCGCGCCGCACGAGCAGGAATGCGGCGGCCGCGAGCAGCGCGAGCAGTGCTGCGCCTCCCGCCCACGGCGACCACGGCGGCGCCCACGCGGGCAGCAGCCCGGCCACGACGGCGGTCGGCTCGGGCTCGACCCGGAACGGCACGCTGGTGAGGTGCAGCTGATCTCCGCGCGCCACGTCGAAGCCGATCGCGTTGCGCGAGAGCTCGGTGAGGCGCGTGAGTTCTTCGGCGTCCCGCGGCTTGCCCTCGAGGCCGTCCACGAGCACGGCGATCGAGAGCCGCATGAGGCGCGGCGAGGCCGTCGCCGTCGTCGTGATCGTGCGGCTCACGTCGAAGGAGCGCTCCTGCTCCTCCTTGGTCTGCGTGCCGCGTCGTCCCGCGCCCGCTCCTGCGCCCGCCAGCGAGGCCGGGTCGTTCGCCGCGGCGCCGACGACGCCGCCGGGCGCCGGGCCCTGCTCGCTCGCGTTGGAGGAGTGCAGCTTCTCTGCGCGCAGCGCGGTCGCGTCGGGATCGACGACCTCGGCCTTGCTGGTGATCGCGCGATCGTCGAGCTGCGCGGTGACCCGCGCGACGACCCGCCCCTCACCGACGACCGGCTCGAGCAGCGAGACGAGCCGCTGCTCGAATTCGCGCTCCATCTTCCGCTGCTCGGTGCGCCCCTGCTCGGCGGCGTCGGCGCCCGAGAGGATCGCGCCGCGACCGTCGACGATCGTGACCGCGTCTGCGCCGAGCCCCGGCACCGCCGAGGCGACGAGGTGCCGGATGCCCGCCAGCTCGCGCTCGCCCGGCGTCCGGCCGGGCTGCAGGTTCAGCACGACCGCCGCGCTCGCCTCACGATCCTCGTCGCGGAAGAGCCCGCGCTCCGGGAGCGTCAGGTGGACGCGCGCGCCCTTCACCTCCGCGAGGCTGCCCACCGTGCGCGCGAGCTCGCCCTCGAGCGCGCGGCGCAGGTTCACCTTCTGCGTGAATTCCGTGACGCCGAAGTCGCCTCGGTCGAAGAGCTCGAACCCGACGCCGCCTGCGCGCGGCACCCCCGCGGCGGCCAGCATCAGGCGCGCGTCGTAGACCTTGTCCGCCGGGACCGCGAGCGCCGTGCCGCCGGCCTCGAGGCGGTGCGGCACGCCCGCCGCGGTCAGCGTCGCCGCCGCCTGTGCGCCGTCCTCGGGCGTCAGGTTCGTGAAGGCGTACTGGTACGAGCCCGTGTCGCGCGCGAACATCACGCCGAGCGCGACGACGAGCGCGACCGCGACGCCGCCGTAAAGCAGGCGCCGCGTCGTCGCCGGGAGGGCGGCGAGGCGGGCGGGGAGCGCGCGGAGCTGTGCGAAGAGGGGCTCCATCGTTCCGCTCCTAGACGTTCATCCGCATGACGTCCTGGTACGCCTCGACCACCTTGTTGCGAACCTTCACGGCGAGCCGCATCGCGACGTCGGCCTTCTCCAGCGAGAGCGCCGCCTCGTGGAGGTTGCCGGCGCCGGCGCCCAGCGCCGCGGCCTCCTGGTCGGCCTCGACCTGCGTCGCCTCGAGCGCCTTCACGGCCTCCTGCACCGTGTCGGCAAAGCTGCCCGACGCGCCGGTCGCGCTGGAGACGGCGTCAGGGGCCGAGGCCGCAGGGCTGTTCGCGCGGATCCGCATGGGCTACCTCGCGATGTCGAGGGCGCGCTGCGCCATGGTCTTGAGCGTCTCGAGCGCGGTCGCGTTCGCGTCGTACGAGCGCGACGCGGAGACGAGGTTCACCACCTCGTGCACCGGGTCGACGTTCGGCATCGTCACGAAGCCGTCGGGATCGGCGTCCGGGTGGCCGGGCCTGTAGACGCGCCGGCCCTCCGTCGGATCGATCGCGATGCCGGAGACCCGCACACCTTCCGGTGCGGCGCCGTCGTCGCCGCGCTCGAGCGAGGCCGACGCGCCGTCGACGAGCTCCGCGAACGGCACGGCCTCGAGGATCGGATCGCGCCGCCGGTAGGGGCCGCCGTCGGGGCCGCGCGTCGACTCGACGTTGGCCAGGTTCGAGGTCGCGATGTCCACGCGCGTGCGCTGCGCCGCGAGGCCCGACCCGCTGATCTTCATTGCCGCGAAGTAGTCCACGAGGGCCTCCTCAGCCGTTCCCGTCACTGGCGACGTATCGAAGGATCGCGAGCTTCTTGCCGGCGGTCTTCGCGGCGGCGGAGTACTGCAGGCCGTTCTCCGCGAGCGCCGCGAGGGTCCGGTCGACGTCGACCGCGTTGCCGTCGAGCCCCGCGCCGCTCGTCTGCGCCTGCACCACGACCATCGGCGGCGGAGACGCAGAGGCCGAGCCCTCCTCGCGCGCGAGCAGCGACGCCGCGAAGTCGACGTCGACGGGCGTGAAGCCCTGCGTGTCGGCGTTCGCGAGGTTCCCCGAGAGCGTCCCGTGGCGACTCAGGCGGATGTCGAGCGCGTGCTCGAGCCGCTGCAGCGTGGAGTCGAAGATCTTCACGGCGCCTCCTCCTCGGCCGCCGTCGGGGCGACCTCCGCCTGCAACCTCGCGCGGGCGAGCGCGAGCGCGGCGCGCGCGAGCTCCTCATCGCTCGACGCCGAGCCCGCCGCGTCCATGGGCAGCTCTACATCCGGCTCCCGGCCCGCCGGCGCGCCGGGCAGGCGCTGGCCGCGGGAGACCGCGTACTCCCGGATCACCTCGGCGCGGGCCCTGTCGCCCGCGAGCTCATAGAGGCGCGCGGCCTCGGCGAGCTGGAGCGCCAGCTCGTCGCGGCGCAGGCCCTCGATCGTCGAGGCCAGCAAATTGGCGCCAAAACGGGGCGCGTCGAGGCGCTCGGCCACGCGCGCGCCGGAGCGCGCGAGGCGCAGCGCGAGCGGACCGTGCACCCGACCGGCGAGGCCCAGGTAGAGCTCGAGGCCGGCGCCCTGCGTCGCGAGCACGTCGCTCTCGAGCGCGGCGAGCGCGATGCGGCGGCAGAACGCGGTGTGCGGCGGGAGGCAGGTCGAGGCGAGCTCCCGGTTGCGCTCGGCCAGCGTGGTCGTGGCGAGGTCGAGCTCGCGGAGGTGGGCGCGCACGCGCGTGCGGCGGAGCTCCAGCTCGGTCCTCCACGGCTCGGGAAGTCCTGCGGGATCGAAGGTCGCGTGACGGCCGCTCTCGAAGCAGCTCCCGCCAAGCTCGCAGATCCGGGCCGCGGCGAGGCGGCCGACCGGGCCGATCGGGCGGATCGCGCCCCAGCGCCCCAGCGCCTCCTCCGGTCGATCCGCGCGGACGAGCTCGTCTCCGAGCCGCAGCAGCGCCAGTTCGCCGCCCTTGGGATCCTGCAGCGCCGCCTCGAAGCGCGCGATCGCGAGCGCCGGCGACTTCTCCCGCGGCGCGCACTCGGCGATCGAGGCCGGCGAGTCGCCCGGACAGCGGCCGAGGCCCAGCCAGCGCGGATCGATGGACAGCTCTGCGACGTCGTCCTCGGGCGAGGTCCACGGCAGCCCGCGCAGCGCCCGGACGTCGAGCACGCGTTCGCCCCGCTCATAGACGAGCGCTGCGGCGATCCGCGGCGTGAGGCAGCGCAGCTCGAGCCCGGTCTTCGTCGTCTCCACCTCGAGGCAGGGCGTCGCGAGGCGGCGCTGCCACTCCGCCGCGAGGCGCCGCGCGACCGGCGCGCTCGCGGTCAAGATGATCCGGCGCGCGAGCGGGTCGACCTCGACGGAGAGGCGTCCGAGCTCGCCCGCGGCCGGCAGGCGCAGCAGCTCCTGCGTCAGCGCCATCGGCGCGGTCCGAGCCGCTGCGACCGCGGGCCCGAGCCCGACGAGGAGCAGCACGACGGCGATCTGGCGGAGGTTCGTCACGATCGCGACGAGGTGCATCGAGCGTGCCGGGGGCGATCGCCGCGTTGTTGACGGCGCGGCCGTCAAGCATGTTTGCAGCGCTGCGTACGGCACGAGCTCACCTCGCGGCGACGGGCGGGCAGCCGCCTCACCGCCGTAGGGAGGAGAGGGCGTCGGCCCGCGCCGGAGAGTCCGGCGCGGGCCGCGGGAGTGGGGCTGAGGAAGGATTGCTGGCGGCGCGCGGTCGTCAGGCGCCGTCGGCCGACGGCGCGCCCTTGTTCCGCCTGCGGAGCTTCTCGACGAGCGTCGTGCGCTGCAGGCCGAGCATGCTCGCGGCCTCCTTGCGGTTGCCGCCGGCGAGCGTCAGCGCGCGGTCGATCAGCGTGCACTCGAGATCGCGCAGCAGTGCCGGGAGATCGAGCGGCAGGGGCAGCTCGGCGCGGGCGGCCTCGACGAGCTCGCTCGCGCTGCCCAGCGACGCCTCCGCGGGGCCCGAGAACGAGGCGGGCGCCTGCGCCGGAGGCAGCGCCGGTGCTTCGTCGAGGCCGTCGACCACGTCGTCCTCGCGGGCGCTCGTGTCGAGCTGCGCGCGCACCTCGAAGGGCTCCGGCTCCGGCGCGCGCGGCACGATCCGGACCGTCGGGCGGCGCCCCTGGCGGAAGGACGCCGGGAGATCCGCGAGGCGGAGCGTCGGGCCTTCGCTGAGCACCGCGAGGCGCTCGACGAGGTTCTCCAGCTCCCGGACGTTGCCCGGCCAGGGGTTGCAGGCGAGCACCTCGAGCACCGCCGGTTCGACGGGCCGGCCGCCGCCGCGCAGGTTCCAGAAGTGGAGGAACAACGGCGCGATGTCCATCGGGCGCTGGCGCAGCCCGGGCAGCTCGATCGGGCAGACGAGCAGGCGGTAGTAGAGGTCGCGGCGGAAGCGACCGGCGGCCACCTCGGCCTCGAGATCGCGGTTCGTCGCGGCGATCAGGCGGAAGTCCGCTGCGACCGACTCGTTGGAGCCGATCGGCTCGTAGTGGCGGTCCTGCAGGAGCCGCAGCAGCTTGACCTGCAGCGCCAGCGGGAGCTCGCCGATCTCGTCCAGGAACAGCGTGCCACCCTCGGCGTAGGCGACGCGCCCGCGGCGGCTCTGGGCCGCGCCCGTGAACGCGCCGCGCACGTGGCCGAAGAGCTCGCTCTCGAGCAGCGCCTCGGGGATCGCGCCGCAGTTCACCGGCACGAGCGCGCGCCCCGCCCGGCGGCTGCGCGCGTGTACATAGCGCGCGAGGACCTCTTTGCCGGTGCCCGTCTCGCCCGTGATGAGCACCGTCGCGTCGCTCGCCGCGATCCGGCTGCAGGAGCGCAGCACCTCGATGAGCGGCGAGTCGTCGCCGTAGAGGATCGCAGGCGCGGCGGGCTCGGGCAGAGGCCGGTGGGACGGGGCAGCGAGGTCGGTCGTAGCGAGAGGGCGCATGACCCATGCGCCAAAGCAATGGCGAGGCCACGCCACGTACGAGGCGTCAATTTTTGGGCGACACCATAAAACATCAGCAAGTATAGATGGTTGCGGAGTTACTCAGAGGGCGCCGTCGGGGCATGGCAGCAAAACCTGCCCGCATTTCACCGGGTGACCGCGGACCCCGGGGGAGGAAATCGCCCCGCCGCCGGACCTCCGCGGGTTCGACGCCGGGATCGGGCGGCTCGCCCATGAAAACGCCCCCGCGGGCAGTGCGGGGGCGCGACGCGACGACGGCATGGAGGGGGGTCAGCCGAGCGCGAGCGCCCGGCGCAGATCGGCCGGCGACTGGGCGAACCGGAGCGCGATGTCGGCCGCGATGATCTCCTCGCGCACCAGCCCGATCAGGCTCTGATCGAACGTGTGCATCAGCTGATCGTTCGCGCGCTCGAGCACGGCGCTGAGGGTCGCGAGCCGGGTCGGGTCGCGCACGACGTCGCGCGTGCCGTAGGTGCCGAGCATGACCTCGGTGGCGAGCACGCGGCCTCGCCCGTTGCGCCGCGGGATCAGCCGCTGCGTCAGCACCGCCCGCAGCGTGTCCGCGATGCGCACCCGCGCCGCGGCCATGTCCTCGGGCGGGAACATCGCCACGAGTCGCTGGAGCGTCTTGGCGGCGGTCGAGGTGTGGAACGTCGCGTAGACCGAGAGGCCCGCCTCGGCCGCCTGCAGCGCGAGCTCGAGCGACTCGAGGTCGCGGACCTCGCTCACGAGCAGCACGTCCGGGTCCTCGCGGAGCGCCGCCTTGAGGCCCGCGGAGTGCGTGGGGACGTCCCGACCGACCTCCCGCTGGGTCACGCAGGAGGGCAGATCGTTCATCAGGTGCTCGATCGGATCCTCGATGCAGAGCATATGGAGCGTCTCCTTGCTCACCATCGCGCGCAGCAACGCAGCGCACGTCGTCGACTTGCCGCTGCCCGTCGGCCCGCAGATCAGCACGAGCCCGGGCCCCGGGTCGGCGAGCTGCTTGATCGCCGGCGGCAGCCGCAGCTCCGCGAACGTCGGGACGTGGGTCGGGATCGCTCGAAGCGCCACGCTCCAACCCTCCGCCGTGCGGAAGGCGTGGCAGCGGAAGCGGGCCATTCCCTTTGGCTGGAAGGCGTACTCGAACGACGAGACCTCCGGGCCGAGGCCCTGGATCCGGCGCCCTGACGTGACGGAGATCAGCTCCTCGAGCTGGGAGGCGAGGAGCGGCTGGCCCCTCGTGCGCGCGAGCGCGCCATCGACGCGGACGAACGGCGGCTGGCCGGGCCGCAGGTGAAGATCGGACGCGTGTGCGGCGAGCGTGGCCTGGAGCAGCCGTTCGACGCGGGCGACGGCCTCCGGGTCGATCGCGGGCGCGCCGCCGGACGCGGACGTGGCGGACATCAGGGACTCCTCCTCGATACCCCGGGGTGCAAGAATCAGGGCCACGTTGCGATCGCCCGGCCGTCAACGGGCTGACGCAGGTCTCGGCAGGAGACTTGCTGTGGACGGAGTCGGAATGGACCTCACCACGCCCGGAGCCTCGCAGACCGAGCCGGAGTCGCCCTCCGAGGCCGAGGCTCCGGCCCCGCCGCGCGAGCCGGGCCTCGCCGCGGTCGTCGAGGGCTCGCTCGCCACCCTGATCGAGGAGCTCCCGCTCGGCGTCGTCACGCTCGACGCCGACGGCGTGCCGCGCTCGATCAATCCGCAGGCCTCGCAGCTGCTCGCGTCGCCCGTGGGGACCGAGATCCGCGAGGCGCTCCACGACGCGGCGGTGCGCGCGAGGGAGCTCGGCGGCCTCGTGGAGCTGGTGCTGAACCTCGGCTGGGCCGGCGAGGTCCGCATTCTCCTGACGCCGATGGACGCCTGCCAGCGCTTCCTCGCCACGATCGAGCAGAGCCCGACGACGCGGCTGCGCTCCGAGATCCGGGTGCTGCGCGACATGCTCGCGGTCGTCGCGCGCGGCGGGCCGCGGGCGGCGGTCTACCCCCGCGCGCTGCGCGTGCTCGCGGAGGCGCTGCCCGGCAGCCGCCTGACCGTCTGGGAGCTCGACGAGTCGCGCTCGCGCCTCCAGGTGCTCGCGCGGGGCGGCGCGCCGGATCCACTCCCGCAGGAGTCGACGCTGCCGCTCGAACCGTTCGCCGGCGCGCCGGCCCGCGCCGTTCGGCTGGGCGTGCCCGTCTTCGTCGGCCGCCTCGCCCGATCGCCGTTCGCGCGGGATCGCGCCCGCAAAGACGCCGAGCGGCTCGCCTCGCTCGCGCTGCCGGTCCGTCGCGGCGAGGTGATCGCAGGCGCGCTCGAGGTCGTCGGACCTGCGACGCTGCTCACCGAGGGCGAGCTGCGGCTGCTGCAGGGGCTCGCCGACGCGCTCGGTTCGCTCTTTGATCGCGAGCAGGCCGAGCACGCGCGTGACGCCGAGCGGGCCGCGCGGCTGCGGCTCCTCGACGCGCTCCCTGACGCGGTCCTCGAGACGAACGCGATGGCGCAGATCGAGCTCGCCGGCGGCGCGACGCCGCTGCTCTTCGGCCGTCCGCCGGCGGCCTGCATGCACCAGCCGCTCGAGTCGCTCTTCGTCACCGCGACAGCCGACGAGCTGCGGCTCGCGCTCCGAGCGGCGACGAACGGCTCCCGCGCCACGCTCGTCGGCGTCACCCAGCGCGCCGACGCTTCGACGACGCCCTGCGAGATCCTCGTGCAGGGCGAGCCGGCCGGCGCGGCGCGCCTCGTCGTGCGGGATGTCAGCGAGAAGGCCCGGCTCGAGCGGGACGTCGAGGTCGCGCGCCGCGCAGCGGAGAGCCGCGAGCGCCTCGCGTCGATCGGCATGCTCGCCGCCGGGATCGCGCACGAGGTGAACAACCCGCTCGCCTTCGTGCTGGCGAACCTGCACGCGCTCGGGGAGGACCTCGCGGTCTGGCAGGAGGGCGGCTCCGCACCAGACGCAGAGCTGCGCGAGGCGACCCAGATGGTGAAGGAGTGCATCGAGGGCGCCGACCGGATCGCGAACATCGTGCGCGCGCTCAAGGGCATGGCGCGCGAGAACCGCGACAAGCCGTCGCCCTTCGATCCGGCGCAGTCGATCCAGGACGCCGTCACGATCTTCCGCGGCGCCAAGCGGTTCGCCTGCACGCTCGAGGTCGATCTCGAGCCGGCCCTCTTCCGCGTCGTCGGCTCGCCGCCGGGGCTCGGCCAGGTGCTCATCAACCTGCTCGACAACGCGGTGGACGCGATGGACGGTCAGGGCTCGCTGCGCGTGCGCGCCTTCAATCAGGGCAATTTCGTGCGGATCGAGGTCGCGGACTCGGGCCCCGGCATCCCCAACGAGATCGGCGCGAAGGTCTTCGAGCCGTTCTTCACGACGAAGGAATTCGGCCGCGGCACCGGCCTCGGCCTCCACATCTGCCGGGAGATCGTCCAGCAGATGCAGGGCACGCTCGTGTTCGTCTCCGCGCCGACCGGCACGACCTTCACGATCGACCTGCCCGCGCTGGTCTGAGGTCGGCTCAGGGCCGCGTGAGCAGCTCTGCCACCACGCGATCGAGCGCCTGCGGATCGGGCACGCTCGCGCGATGCGCCGACAGGAAGCCGCGGATCGCGTCGGCGCCGCCGAGCGCGCGCGCCAGGAAGAGCCCGGCGAGCAGCGCCTCCCGATCGAGCGGATCGACCTGCAGCGCCGCGGTCACGCGCCCGCCCGCCTCGTCGAGCGCGCCGCGGGCGAGCGCGAGCCGCGCCAGGCCGAGCTGCGGCCGCACGAGCCCCACGCGCGGATCCCGGGAGGTGGAGGCGAGCGCGAGGCAGCACGCGAAGGCCGCCGCCGCGTCGTCGGCACGGCCGAGCGCCTCGTGCAGCTCTGCCAATCGGAGCGTGAACTCCGCCGACGGCGCGAGCCGCGGCGCGAGCGCCAGCAACCCGGCGAGCTCGTCCGCCGGGCGCCCCGCGTGCAGCGCGCCGGCCACGAGCACCGCGAGCAGCGCCGGAACGGGCGTCGCGCCGAGCCGGTCGTCGTCCGCCCGCGTGAGCGCCGCGTGCGCCTCGGGCGCAGCCGCCTGCGCGAGCGCCGCGTCGCCGTGGAAGCGCGCGAGCTCGAGCCGCTTGAAGTGCGCGTAGAGATCGTCGGGATCGTCGGCGAGCGCGAGGCGCAGCAGGCGCTCGTCCCGCTCCTTCTTGCCGCGCGTGCGCACGAGCGCGCGGTCGTACCCGAGGTGCAGGAACGTGGCGCCGCTCGCCGCGCGTCGCCGTCCCGTCGCGCGGAGCATGGCCTCGACGCTGTCGCCCGCGTCCTCGTGGACGCGGTAGCGGAACCGCACCCGCGGGTCGCGGCGGAAGAGCCGCAGCAGCGGCGCCTCGGTCACGATCCCGGACGGCAGCCGGTTCTGCATGCGCACGGTCGCCGCGCCGATCGTCTCGTCCGCGACGGTCGCCCGGATCGACTCGACGGATCCTCGGGCCGGCTGCTCGTCGGGGTCGAGCACGAGCAGCCAGTCGCCCGTCGCGAGCGCGAGGGAGGCGTTGCGCGCCGCGGAGAAGTCGTCGGTCCAGGGACGGCGTTCGAGCCGCGCGCCCGCAGCGACGAGCCGCTCGGGCGTGTCGTCCCGCGAGCCGGTATCCACGGCGACGAGCTCGTCATACATCCCCGCGACCGCCGGGAGGAACGTTTGCAGCGAGGCCGACTCGTCCCGCACGATGAGACAGAGGCTGATCCGCGGGGACGACATGCCGCCTCCAGAGCGCAGGCCCGGCGCGTCCGCCGTCAGCCGCTCCGATCGTAGGCGTTCTGCGTGCGTCGTGCGGCCGCGACCTTCGCGAGCTCGGGTCCGAGCTCGTCCCGGCGCTGCTGGGCCGCCACCGCCGCGCGCCGCCAGGCGGCCGTCGCCGCGGCGTGCTCCGCCTCGGTCAACCTCACGCGCGCCGCGCGCCCCGCCTCGACGGCCTCGTTCGCGCGCTCGGCCGCCACGGTGTCTCCGCGCTCGAGCGCGTCGGCGACCTCCGTCAGGGCCGCCACGAGCGCCGCGCCCGGGCTCACGGCGTGGTCGCCGAGCTCGGATCGCCTGCCAGCGAGTCCACCGCCTCGTGGAACGCCTCGACGACGGGCAGGAAGACCCGCTCCGCCTCCCGCACGAGCGTCGGATCGTTCATCAGCGCGCCGCGCGTCAGGCGATCGCAGATGAAGGTGTAGACCGAGCCGAGGTTCTCGGCGAGCTCGGGCGCGCGCGCGACGTCGAGCGTCGCGAGCAGCTCGACGACGATGTCGTTCGCCTTGTGCAACGGCACGTGCGCGTCGGCCGCGCGCCCCTGCTCGAGCGCGACCGCGCCCGTGCGGACGTGGCGGAGCGCGGCGTCCAGCAGCATCACGAGCCGGCGAGAGGGAGAGGCGGTCTCCGCGGAGGTGCGGGCGTAGCTGGTCCGGGGGTTCATCAGTTCTCTCCAGAATTGGAGTTGGAGAAGGTCTGCTGGCTCAGGAACGAGCTCGTCGCGTTGAGGCTCGAGACGATCTTCTCCATCGCGGTGAAGCGCGCCACGAGGTTCTTCTCGAACGCCGCGACCCGCAGCTCACCGTTCGCGACGTCGTCGGTGAGCCGATCGACCAGCGCGCCGAGCCCCTTCTGACGCGCGATGAGCATGCCATCGATGGTGTCCGTGTAGTCCTTCACCAGCGACTTGAGCTTCGTGTCGAGGCCGCTGGTCGGCTCGGTGAAGAGGCCCTCCAGCGCGTCAGGCGTCGTGCCGAGCACCTTCGTCAGCCGCGCCTCGTCGAGGAGCAGCGAGCCGTCGCGCTGGGTCTTGAGCCCGATGTCGGCGAGCGTGCGCACGTTCGCGTTCAGGCCGAGCGTCGTCGAGAGCAAGCTCTGCAGTCGTCCCTGCAGCGAGCGCATCGTCGGGTCGCCGGTGAGCGTCTTGCTCCGGTCGGTGTTCTGCGTCGGGTTGAGCTCGAGCTGCACGAGCTTGAGCACGTCGTTGTAGGCCGTGACGAACTTCTTCACGTTCGCGGAGGTCGCCGCCGTGTCGCTGCCGACCACGAGCTGCTCGGCCGCGGCAATCGACTTGGCCGTGAGCGCCACTCCCTCGATCACGCCCGAAAGATCGTTGGTCCGACGCACGAACGAGAGCCCCTCGACGAGCACCGAGGCGTTCGTCGCGCTCTGAAACGAGCTGATGCCCAGCGGCGTCCCCGAGCCGCCGGTGCTGTTCTCGACGATCTGCAGGGCGTCCGCCGCGAGGCCGTCCGGGTCGTAGCCCGACTCGGTGCGCGCGATCTGAAGGTAGGCGCCGTCGTCGGCCTCGAGCACTGTCGCCGTGACCGGGGCGCCCGAGGTGCGGATCGAGTACGCGACGTCGGCGAGCGTCGCGCCCGCGGCGATCGTGACCTGCCAGCTCTGCCCCTCCACGGAGAGATCGAGCGTCCCGGCGCGGACCTCGCTGGTCGCGCCGTCCATCCGAACGGCGCGCGCCGACGCCGCGGCCGCGAGCGAGGTGACCTCGACGGAGTAGCGGCCGGGCCGCGAGCCTGCGCTCGTCGTCGCGGCGAAGCTGGTGGTGGTCGACTTGACGGTCGTGGCCGCGACGCCCGTGGTGCCGAGCGCGTCGACCGCGTCGCCGAGGAGCTTGAGCTTGCTCGCGATGGTGCCGAGCGAAGAGACCTGCGTCTTGAAGGCGCTCTGTCGCGCCTTGAGCATGTCGATCGGGCGGCGCTCGAGGGCGACGAGCTGTTCGATGATGCTGTTGCTGTCGAGGCCGCTCGCGAGCCCGCCTGCACGGAACGAAGACGTGGCCATGAGCGTGCCTCCTCCAAGGAGCCGCCCCCGGCCGGAGCCGGGGGCGGCGCGTATCCGGACCCGGATTAGCCGAGCAGCTTGAGCGCCACCTGGGGCGCCTGGTTCGCCTGCGCGAGGACCGACACGCCGGCCTGCACGAGGATCTGCGCGCGGCTCATCTTCGAGGTCTCCTCCGCGACGTCGACGTCCCGGATGCGGCTGTTCGCGGCGGAGAGCGACTCGCTCGAGGTCTGGATCGTCGCGATCGCCGAGTTGAGCCGGTTGCCGAACGCGCCGAACTCGGAGCGGGCGGACGAGACCGTCGCGAGCGCGGCATCGATCGTCGTGAGCGCGGCCTGCGCGTTCACCTTCGTCGAGAGATCGAGCGCGTTGACGCCGAGGGCGGCGGACTGCGCGTCGACCGTGGTGACCGAGATGCGGTCGTTCGCGGCGACGTTCCGGATGCCGACCTGGAAGTCGAGGGTCGTGGCGGCCGTGTTCAGCAGCGCCTGGCCGTTGAACTCGGTGGCGTCGGCGATGCGCTCGATCTCCGTGGTGAGCGCCGTCGTCTCGTCCTGGATGTAGCCGCGCTCCGTGTTGCCGATGCCGTCCGAGGCGGACTGCATCGCGAGCTCCCGCAGGCGCGTGAGGATGTTGCTCGTCTCGTTCAGCGCGGCCTCGGCCGTCTGCACGAGCGACACACCATCCTGCGCGTTGCGGGAGGCCTGGTTGAAGCTGCGGATCTGCGACTCCAGGTTGACCGAGATGCCGAGGCCGGCGGCGTCGTCACCGGCCTTCGTGATGCGGTAGCCGCTCGACAGGCGGGACAACGAGCTGTCGAGGCTTTGCTGCGTCTGGAACAGATTTTTCTGTGCGTTCAGAGACGAGATATTCGTCCGGATCGACATTCCCATGACAGGACTCCTTGCTGTGGTGGCAGAGTTGCCTTCCGTGAGACGGATCGGCACGGTCGCCGCGAGTCTTAAGTCCCACCTTTCCGGGCGTGCGCGAGCAGCCGGTGAATTCGTCCCTCGATGCGCCGGCGGAGCGCCGAACGCACCCACAGACGCATCATCCCCGTCGCCCGCAGGTCCTCTGCGACGAAAGACAACCGCGTGCGCTCGCCGAGCTGCCAGCGCGACAGCACGGCCTCCGCCGCCGCGCCGAGCGGGAGGTGCGTGCCGGCGCCGAACCACTCGCCCTCGACGCAGACGCGCAGGCCGTGGGGTGGTTCTCCCGCGATCCCCACGCGGACCCCATGCACCGCGTGCCGGAGCCGCGCGGAGACCGCGCCGAGCGTCGCGTCCGCCCGATGCACGAGCGCCGCCGGCTCGCCGCCGCCGCGCAGGAGCGCGTCCGTCTCCGCGAGGTGCGCGCCGAGGTGCGCGAGCGGGAGCTCCTCACGCAGCAGCCAGCCTCGATCGTCCAGATACAACAATGCGACGCGATCGGCGCCGGAGAGCTGCGCGCGGCAGTGCAGCAGGCGCGTCCCGCCGCGCGCGGGCGGGGGGGTATCGAGCGCGACGAGCGTGCTCGACGCGTCGGGCTGGACGCGGCGCGGGCGCGCGAGCACATATCCCAGGGACGGCGTGCGCAGTCGCCCGTCGATCAGGAGCGGCTGCTCGCCCACCACCGTCAGGAACGGCAGCTCCGGCGAGGAGCGGGCCGCGAGCCGGAGCGTCTGCTGGAGGCGCGCAGCCGCCGGCGCGCAGGCCGACTCGGCAGGCACCACGAGCGGGAGGCGTCCGGCGCGCGCCGAGGCGATCGCGCGCGCCCAGCCCTCGCGGTCGTCCTCGCGCCGCGCGTTGATCCGGCCGCCGCGGGAGCGCCACGCGTACAGCAGCGAGGCCGGACCGTCCGGCCGCTCCATCAGCACCACGTCGGAGGGCGTCTTCGCCAGCGTGGGTCCGAGCACCCCGCGCAGCTCCGGTCGGGCGCGCAGCGCGGCGGCGCGGCCGGCGAGATCGGCGATGCGCACGAGCGCCCGCACCTCCGCCTGCACCGGGTCCCGCGCGCGACCGAGCGTGATCCCGTCGAGCCGCGCCTCATGCAGCCGATCGCTGCGCTCCGTGACGAGCTTGCGGCCGGCGGCGGCCTGCACGGCGGGCGCGAGCAGGGGCCGGATCGCGCGCGGGAGGCCGGACTCACCGAGCTCCTCTGCCAGCAGCGGCAGGAGCCGCGGCCGCAGCGCTGCCGGCGCGCGCGAGACGGCCCGCCGCGCGCACGCCGCGAGGCGCGTGGCCATCGACAGCGCGACCTCCGCCGAGTCCAGGGACGCCGCGCGAGGACCTGCGCGCAGCCGGTCCGAGAGCCAGCGCAGCGCGCCGACCGCGGGGCCGCCGCAGCGGATCGCCCAGGTGATCGCCGCGAGATCCGGCCCCGCGAGCCGCCGGGCCGGCGTGCCGTCGAGCAGCTCTGCCGACATCGCCGAGCCGAAGTCGACCGCGCTGCCGGCAGCCAGCAGCAGCAGCGACAGGCGGCCGACAGGTCCGAGCTCGGTCAGCGCGAGGCACTGCTCGAGCCGCGCGCCCAGCGGCGTCTCGGGCGCGCGATCGGGCACGTGGCCCGCGAGCAGGCCCGCGGAGAGCCACCAGTCCATCGGCGGCGGATCGTCCGAGCTGGTCACGTCGACGAGCCGGATCCCGGCGCGCTGGAGCAGGGCGCGCGCGGCCTCGAGCCGATCGGGCAGGGCGACCCGCGCGTCGATCGGCGCGCCGGCGACGCGGCGCACGTAGAGCTCGATCCCGCTGGGCGAGCGGCGCACGAAGATCGCCGCGACCGCGGGCGGACGCCTGCGGAGCGTGCCGACGGGCGGGAGGCCGAAGCGGTGCGTGATCCGGGCCCAGGAGGCGCGCGGCCGCAGGTCCTCGATCCCCGGCGCCTCGCCCTGGAACGGCGCCCGCGGGAACTTCGCGCCCAGCAGCATCGTGAAGAGCTGCAACGCTTCTCGTTCGCGCGGGGCGCAGCGCCGGAGCACCGCGCGCAGCCGCCAGCGCAGCACGGCGGCGATCGACGGCCGCGCCGGCGTCGGGCCGTGCAGGACCTGCTCCAGGTCGATGACCCGCAGCGCCACCTACCTGCCCAGCTTTCCGAGCAGCGTCGGCTCGAAGGAGCGCGCGGAGGCCTCGAGCGCCGCCTCCAGCGCGCGGCGGGCCAGCGCCAGCTCGCTCGCCGCGTCGACGAGATCCGCGTCGACGACGCTCGAGTGCGCCGAGGTCGCCGCGTCCCGGCGCGTGCGTGCCGCGCTCGACGCCTCGGCGAGCACGTTCGCCGTCGCGCCCGCGGTCGCGCGCGCCTCGGAGAGCTGGGTGGTGCTCGCGTCGAGCCCCGTCAGCGTCCCCGCGACGGCCGCCGGATCGTTCGCGCGAAGGGCCGTGGAGAGCGCGCGCAGCGTCGCGAAGAGATCGGTCCCGCCGCCGACGCCCGAGAGCGCCACGTCCGCCCGCACCGAGGCGGCGATCCGCACGCCCGGCGCGACCTCGAGCTCGCGCACGCCCGCGTCGCCGAGGTAGGCGCCGCTCGCGTCGAACGGCGGGGCGCCGGAGAGATCGCCGCCAAACAGGTACCGGCCGCCGAGCTGCGTGTTGCCCACGCCGACCGCGACGGAGAGCAGCCCGTCCACCTCCGCTGCGGCCGCCGCGCGCTGCGGCGCGTCGTACGTCGCGTTCGCGAGCTGCACGGCGAGCTCGCGGGCGCGCACGAGCGCGTTGCCGAGATCCGCGAGCGCCGCGTCGGAGGCGTCGAGCTCGCCCATCGCGCGCTCGGTGGTCGTGCGCAGCGAGTCCTGCCGCGCCTCCTCGGCGCCGTGCAGCACTGCGGCAGAGGCGTCGGCCGGCGCCTGCCCGGGGTGCTGCAGCTTCAGGCCGCTCGCGGCGACCTCGGTCGCGGCCTGGTGCCGGGCCGAGGCGCGGCCGGCGCCGGTCTGCGCTGCGTGGAAGACCGCACGGTCGGTGACACGCATCGGGGCCCGCCTCTCACTTGAGCTGCCTGCTACTTGAGCTGCCTGTTACTTAAGTTGCCTGTTACTTAAGTTGCATAAGTGTCTGCAGCAGCTCGTCGGTCACCTGGATGACCTTCGTGACCGCCTCGAAGGCCCGCTGCGCCGCCGTCAGGTTCACGAGCTCCTCGTCGATCGAGACGCCGCTGGCGGACTCGCGCAGCGCGACGAGCCGCTCCTGCAGCGACGCGTCGGAGCGGCTCTGCAGCTCGGCCCGCTGGGACTGCGCGCCGAACGCCGCCGTGATCCGCGCGAGGGATCGCTCCACGTCCGTCCCCGTCGTCGCGAGCGCCTGGCTCTGCACGGAGAGCAGCGAGAGCGCGTTGTCGCCGTTGCCCGGGATCGCCGCCGGATCGCTCGAAAAGCCGAGCGCCTGCGGCTGTCCCTTGACCGCCGCGTCGAGCTGAAAGCCAGCCGCCGCGCCCGCGGCCGCCGCGCCGACGTCGAAGAGGTTCCGGCCGCCCGCGCCGTCGAGGCCGAAGCCCGCCGCGTGCGCGGTGTTGATCGCCGTGCCGAATTCGAAGGCCATCGCGTCGAGCGAGCTCGCGGCCTGGCCGAGGCCGCCGTCCCGCGCCGCGAGCAGCCCGCCGAGCCGGCCGCCGGGCGTTGCGATCGTGGTGTGCAGCGAGCCGCTCGTGGAGAGCGACGCGATCCGATCGCGCGGCGGGTTTGCCGGATCTGCCTCCGCGACCACGATCGCCGAGCTGCCGCCGGAGACGAGCGCGCCACCGTTGGGCCAGAGCAGCGTCACGTTGCCGTCGCCCTCGGGCACGACGGAGGCGCCCGTCAGCTCGACGACGCGATCGACCGCGGCCTGGCGGGCGTCGAGCAGATCGTTCGGCGTGCCGTACGCGCGGGCGCCCTGGAGCGCCAGGTTCAGGCGCGCGATCTCCGCGCTTCGCTGCGTAACTTCCGCCGCGAGCGGGGAGAGCTCGCTGTCGATCGCCGCGCGCGCCGCCTCGATCGCCTCGGCAGGGCGCCGAAACGCCAGCGACAGCCCCTCGGCCGCGCCGAGCATCGCCGCGCGCGCGCCCGCGTCACCGGGATCCAGCGTCGCGGTCCGCACGGCCGCGAAGAACCGCCCGATCGAATCGCCGAGCGCGCCCGCCTCTTCGGTGGTGAGCGCGGTGACCGCGGAGAGCATGTCCGACTCGGTCGACGACGCGGCCGCGCGCCCGCTCGCGGAGGGCAGCTGCGCCTCGACGATCCGATCGCGGACCTGCTCGACCGAGAGCGACTCGACGCCGAGCCCGACGTAATAGCGCCCCTCCGTCTGTGCGGGCAGCACCGCAGACAACGACTGGCGCTGGCGCGCGTAGCCGGGCGTGTTCGCGTTCTGAAGGTTGTGCGACGCGGTCGCCGCGGCGCTGCGGTGGGCCGCGAGGCTGGCGGCTTGGGTCCCGAGCAGCGCGAGCAGGTTTGCCATGTTCAGCCCCTCGCAGAGACGCGCGCGGGCGTGCCCGACGCGGCCTCGCCACCGCTGCGGTTGTAGCCGGTGCTGCCGAGCTTGCCGACGAAGCGCAGCACCGACAGCGTGCGTGTCGCGATGCGTGCGTTGAGCTCATCGAGCTCGCGCAGCGCGCCGGCGAGCGCGCGGATCTCCGAGAGCTCCGTGTTGAGCGCCGCGCCCTCCAACGGGAAGGCCCGCTCGAGCGCCGCGCCGTCCGGCGCGTCGAGGCCCTGCGTGGCCGACGCCTCCGCGACGCCGGCGTGGATCTGTTCCTGCAATACTGCCGCGCGCTCCAGGAACTCCGTGCGCCCGGCCGCGAACTCCAGCACCTCCGCCGCGCGCAGCCCCGACAGCAGCTGGCTTCCCTTCCTGACTCGATCCACCTCCGAGCGGAGCGCCCGCGCGAGCGATGCGGCCGCCGTGACCGCAGGGGAGAGGGGACCCATGTTCAGCCTCCGAGCAGCGACGCGCGGACCCGGGCGGCGATCTCGGCGCTCTCGAGGATCCGCTCCGCGATGCGCTGTGGATCCGGCCGATAGGTCCCCTGGCGGATGGCCGCCTCGAGCTCCTGCAGTCGGGCCGACCGCGCCATCGACGACGACGCCTGGGCCTGTTCGATCGCCGCGGCGACCTGGTCCCGGTGCTTCACGGCCGAGGGTTCGACCGTGGCAGCGGGTTTGATCGCAGGGGGACGTTCGGCCTCCGGACGCTTCCCGGCTGCCTCTGCGATCGCGATGGGGTTCTTCCGATCAGGGATCTTCATGACGTGGCCCCCTATGTGATGGGCCTCCACCCTTGTCATCGGATCGCCTGCGATAGATCGTAAGGGCACCCACCGGGTCCACCGCTACCCCACCTTCCCGCACCTCGAGATGAACATGCGGACCCGTCGAGCGACCGGTCGAGCCAACCTCACCGATCTCCTCGCCAGCTGAAATCCGCTGTCCTTCCGATACCTTCAAGGTACGGGCATGGGCATACAACGTGGTGCGTCCATCCCCGTGGAGGATCTCTACGCAAAGTCCGAATCCACCGCGTTCACCTGCTGCAACGACCACGCCGTCATCCAGAGCCCTTATGGGTGCTCCGGCGGGGGCTGATACATCGAGCCCTCGGTGGAGCCGGCGTTCGTGCGTGAACGGGTCCTGTCTCGCCCCAAAACGGCTGCTTGCGTGGGCGCCGGCGACGACCTCGTCGGCCAGCGCGTTCGCGGCCGCGATGGAGACGGGCGGGGCGGCCGGGGCGGGCGGCGGGGGTGATGCGGGACCCCGCTGCCCGTCGATGAGCGTCGCGAGGCCGATCCCGCCGCCACGGACGACCGCGTCCGCCATCGCTTCGGCCACGAGGCCGGAGAAGACGCCACCGCCCAGATGATCGAGCGACTTGAACGTGCCGGTGCCCTCGAGGAGCTGGCGCAGCACGAACGCCTCGAGCTGTCGCCCGGCCGAGTCGTCCGACGCCGCAGCCGGCGCGCTGAGGGCGGGCGCCTTCACTGGACCTCCAGCTCGCCTTCGAGGGCGCCTGCCGCGTGCAGCGCCTGCAGGATCGCCACCAGATCGCGCGGCGTGGTGCCGAGCTTGTCGAGCGCCGTCACGAGCTCCGCGACGGTCGTCGTCGCCGGCAGCGCCACCGCGCCACGGGTCTCTTCCCGCGCGTTCACGTCGGCGATCGACCCGCCGCGCGTGCGTCCGTTCGAGAACGGCAGCGGCTGGCTCACCGCGGGCCGCTCGTTGATCTTCACCGTCAGCCCGCCGTGCGCGACCACCGCGGGCCGAAGTCGCACGCGTTCGCCGGCCACGACCGTGCCGGTGCGCTCGCTCACCACCACCTTGGCGCGCACGTCGGCCTCCACCTCGAGGCCCTCGAGCGCGGCGATCGTCGCCATCACGGTCGGCGTCGCGGCGGGCAGCGTCACCTCGACGCTCGCCGGATCGATCGCCGTCGCGGTCCCCGCGCCGAGCGCCTTGTCGATCGCCGCGGCGATGCGCGTCGCGGTGGTCACGTCCGGTCGGTGCAGCGCGAGCAACA
>CAYHCR010000005.1:0-21822 GCA_964354895.1 uncultured Myxococcales bacterium
CGAGCCGTGCGCGATGTGCGCGGGGGCGCTCGTCAGCGCGCGCGTCGACCGGGTCGTGTGGGGCGCCGACGATCCGAAGGCGGGCGCGGTGCGCTCGCTCTACACGATCGGGACCGACGGCAAGCTGAACCACACCTTCGAGGCGGTCCCCGGCGTCCTCGCGGCCGAGTGTGGGGAGCAGCTCTCGGCTTTCTTCGCGCGGCTGCGGGCCGCCAGGCGGGGGCCGGATCGGCGTTGACACCCGAGGACGCTCTGCTACCTTCGCGCCCTCATGTGGAGAGCTGGCCGAGTGGTCGAAGGCGCTTGATTCGAAATCAAGAGTGCCCGCAAGGGTACCAAGGGTTCGAATCCCTTGCTCTCCTCCCTGTACGTCTTCTGAGTTCGAGCAGTCTTTTTCGTAGTGACGGGCTTTCTCTTAGTGTCGAGGCCTCCCGGAGAGGTGACCGAGTGGCCGAAGGTGCACGCCTGGAAAGCGTGTGTACTCGAAAGGGTACCGAGGGTTCGAATCCCTCCCTCTCCGCCAGCATTCGTCTTGAGGTGGCCGGGTCCGGGTGACGTGGGGACGTGAACCCCGCCAGGCCCGGAAGGGAGCAACGGTAGCGCACCTTCGCGTGTACTCGGGGTGCCCGGCCATCGCCATCTTCGTCCGTCGCCACTCTCGGACGCGCAGCCGCGGTGGAGGATCCCTCAGGGGATCTTCCGCCGCGTTTGCGTTTTCGTTTGCGTTTCCAGAGCTGGAGTTGGAGACCGCGACGGGAGTGGGAGTCCCTGCCGGTCCGGGGACGCGCGTCAGCGCACGAACACCAGTGCCAGCGTCGCGACGACACCCAGCGCGAACGTCACGGCGGCCGCGATCAGCACGACCCGGAGCGTCGAGCCGCCCTCGTCGGCCGGCTCCGCCTCGGGCTGCGCCTCGAAGTCCTGGTCCCACGGCATCGCCGCGTTCGCATGCGGCGGCTCGTCGTCCGGCTCGTCGAAGAGCTCGGGCGCGATGGCGACGGGCGGCGGCAGCGACGCGGCTCGGGCCGGCGCCGATCGGACGTCCGGGGTCCGCGCGGACGGCGCCGGAGCGCGAGGGTGCGTGCCATCCTCCGCGATGGTCGCGCGCCCTGTGTTGTCCTCGAACTTCGGCAGGGCGCGCGCCGGATCCTGCGGTGGCATCGCCGCGATCGTCCGCTCCCAGTTGCCGCCCTCGTCCTCGTCCTCCTGGACCGGCGGGGGCGGCCGGGCCGCGGGGACCGGCGCGGGCCGGCGGGTCGCAGCCGGCGGCGTCGCAGCCGGCGGCGGACGCACGGGCGTGACGGCGGGCGGCGGGCGCACGGGAGTGACGGAGGGCGGCGGACGCACGGGCGTGACCGAGGGAGGCCTCGCCGAGGCCGGTGTGCCCGTCCCGCCCAGCCCCGGCATCGTTCGCGCCCCATCGTCGTGGCCGAGCACAGGCGGCCCCGACGGCGGTCTCGGTGCTGCGCGGGGGCCGGAGCCGATCGCCTGGTGGGCGCCGGAGGTCCGGACCGGGTCGCGCCCCACGGCAGGGCGAGGCACGACCGGCGTGGACGCTGCGGGGACGGCGGGGCGGGAGACCGGTGGCGCGAGAGGTCGGGCGATCGGCGTGGAGGTCGGGAGCGTCCGCGCGTTCGGATTCGACGTCGGCGCGCCGCGGGCCCCAGCCGCCGCGGCCCGGAGCGCGGCGACTTCGGGAGGCAACGAGAGGCCAGGCGAGGTGCGGTCCATCGACCCCGTCGAGTCGAGCGCCTGCGCGAGCGCGATGGAGACCGCGGCCATCGACGGGTAGCGATCCTCGGGCTTCTTCTCGAGGCACTTGAGCACGACCGCGTCGAGCGGAGGCGGCACGCCGGCGTCGGGCGCGCGCTTGAGCAGCGACTCCGGCGCCTGATCGAGCTGCGCGGTGAGCAGCTGCACCGGGTTGCTGCCCTTGAACGTCGCCGTGTTCGAGAGCAGCCGATAGAGCAGGGTGCCGAGCGCGTAGACGTCCGTGCGCGCGTCGAGCTTCTGGCCGCGGATCTGCTCGGGCGACATGCAGTCGAACGTCCCGACCAGCATGCCGACCTGCGTCAGTGGCGCCTCTTCGCCGCCGTCCTTCGCGATGCCGAAGTCGAACACCTTGACGAAGTTCGGGTCGCCGTCGCGTGTGACGAGCATGACGTTGCCCGCCTTCAGGTCGCGATGAACGATCCCGACGTCGTGCGCCGCGGCCAGTCCGATGCAGATCTGCTGCCCGATGTGGACCACGAGGTGCGCCGGCATCCGACCGGCCTGCTTGAGCACGTCGGCGAGCAGGCGGCCGTCGAGCAGCTCCATCGCGAACCAGAGCGAGCCGTCGACGTCGCGGCCCAGATCCACGATCTCGATGATGTTCGGGCTGCGAACGCGCGCGACGGCCTTCGCCTCGCGGAGGAATCGCTCGGCGTGCTCTTCGCTGGACGCGAACTCAGGGCGCAGCAGCTTGACGGCGACCGCGCGCTTGGAGGTCGTCTGCGTCGCGCGATACACGACCCCCATGGCGCCTTTTCCCAGCGCGCCATCGATCATGTACCGGCCGCCGAGCGTGCGCCCGACGTTTTCGTCGACCTGGGGGCCTGCCATGGTTTGCCGGGCTCGACGCTAGCACCGGCCCCGCGGAGCGACGAAAGGAAAGCGCCCGCTAGCGGGGCGTCCGTCGCCCCACGGAGGGCCGGAGCGGCAGCAGCCCCAGCGGCGGGCCGAGCGTCAACCGTGCGGCGGCGTCCCAGCCCCGATTCGCGGCGGGGCTCGCCGGGCTCGGGTGCAGCAGCTGGACGACCTCGCGTTCGGGCGCGACGGCGCGGGCGCGGGCGGCTGCCCACGCGCCGATCCCGATGATCGTCGTCGGCTGCAGCAGCGCGATCGCGCTCGCGAGGGCTGCGTCGCACGCCGCCGTGAGCTTCGCGCGGCTCGCGGCGGGCAGCTTGTCGGGCGTGAGGTTGCGGCCGCTCTCCTCCAGAAAGACCAGCGGGCAGTGGTTCCAGACGATCGCGCGCTCGAAGAACGCCTCGGGCGTGCCGAAGGCGGCCGAGAACAGGCCCCAGAGCCGGGCGCCGCTCACCTCGGCGCGGCGGCAGGCGAGCCCCTCGATCGGCCTCTTGGGGTGTTCGCGCGCGGGACGGCCGACCTCGAACTTCAGGCCGAGGAAGTCACGCACGGCGGTGACCTCGCCGAACGGCACGCCGGTCTGCGCCATGCCGAACGGGCCGGGGTTCATGCCCAGCAGAAAGAATCGCCGTGGGTGCTCACCGGCGCGCCGGAGGTAGGCATCCCAGCCGGCGCGTGCGTACTCGAGCGGCTGGTAGACGTAGGCCACCGGCGCAGGAAAGCGCAGCGGCGCCAGCGCCTCGAGGAGCGTGTCGGTGACGGAGGCGAGGCTCAAGGCGTGCCCGAAGACGGGATTCTCGGACAGCGGGTCATGCGGGCCCGTCGATCCGGTAGATGATCACCGGCTCCTCGCGCCCGGGGAACTCCTCGGGCGGCGGCGCGACGGCCCGGAGCTTCATCCGGCACCGCGCGAGGACGGTCGCGGTCGCGTGCACCTCTGCGCCGCCTCCGCGCGCTGCGAGCAGCGCCGCGAGCTCGAGCGCGGGGCCCGAGGCGACGGGCCGGCGCAGCTCGGCCGGGCCGAGGCTGCTCTGCAGGACGGTCGCGAAGTCGAGCGCGGCGCAGAGCTGCACGTCGGGATCGATCGGCTGCACGGCGGCCAGCGCGGCGCGCACCGCCGGCGCGGTGTCGAACGCGGCCGGCGAACCGTCGCCCACGATGAGCCGCAGCCCCTCCGGTGAGAGCGCGACGAGCGCGCCGTCGAGCGGCGCGAGCGCCTCGAGCGCGTGCGTGAGCGCGGCGTCGAGGCGGGCGAGCGCGATGAGCGGTGACGCGGCCGCGAGGCCGGGCGCGGCCCGCACGGAGAGCACCAGCGCGAGCGCCGGCCCCTCGAACGTCGGCGCGAGCGACCGCCCACCGGCGGGCCCGAGGTGCACGATGGGCAGCAGTGCGGGCGCTGGAGCGGGCGCCGCAGGGAGCGGCGTCGCGCGCGTCGCGGCCTCGACGAGCGCCGCGGTGCGCGAGGCGAGCACCTGCTCGAGCACGCCGAGGTCATCCAGCCGCAGCGCGACCGCCCCGCCGATCGCCTGCAGGGTCGCGAGGTCCTCGGGTCCGAACGCGAGCGGGGAGGAGACCGAGTCGAGGTAGAGCACCCCGTGCGTGCGCCCCCGCGCGCGCAGCGGCACCGCCATCGCCGAGCGCAGGCCCCGCGCGATCACGCTCTCGGAGCCGGAGAGGCGCGCGTCGACGGCCGCGTCGTGGATCAGCGTGCCGTCCGGCTCGTCGACGACGCGCATGAGCACGCGCAGCGGCACGTCGAAGGGCGCGCCGGGCACCCGCGTGCGCGTGTGCAGCGCCTCCTGTGCGACGAGCGCGGTCGCGTCGGCGGGGAAGAGCTCCAGCACGCCCTCGAGGACGCGCTCGAGCAGCTGGCCGCGCTCCGCGACCAGCGGAAGTTTCGCTGCAAACTCCTGCGCGAGCCGGAAGCGGCGGTTCTCGCGGCGCAGGCTCTCGATGGCCTCGGGCTCCCGGATCGTGATCTTCGCCGACCGCGTGCCCTCGCGCGGCGCGGCGGCCGCGCTCGGTCGGAGCTTCGAGCGCTCCGGCGAAGGCCGGCGCTCCGGCAGCGGTGCGGCGCCGTTGAGCGAGAGCCGCGTGAAGGCCTCCGCGTCCCGGTAGTAGGAGCGGCGGATCCCGGCGTCGACGGCGCCCGGCGTCGCGACGTAGAGGAAGACGCGCTGCGCGGCGCCGACGAGCTGCAGGTCCCGCACGAGGTTGTCGGTGATCGGCACGGCCGCGACGACGTGGAGATCGCCGGGCTCGACGAACCGCAGCGGCAGGATGCGCAGCTTCTCCGCGGCGCGGGCCGGCACGCGCTCGAGCAACGCGTCGTCGATCGAGAGCTCCGCGAGCTTCTCCGCCCGCACGAACCGCGTCTGGAGCTGCTCGGCGAAGTGGCGCAGCAGCGCGCTCTCGCTGACGGCCATGCGGCCCTCGGTCTCGAGGCGGAGGATCGCGTCGATCAGCGAGCCGCCGCGCTCCTCCTGCAGGGCACGCGCGTGCGCGAGCTCCTCCGACGTGAGCACGCCGCCGGCCACGAGCGGCTCGCCGGCCGGCCCGTCGTTGAATCGTTCCGGGCGATCCTCGACTTCGTCGCTCACGCTCGACCTCGGGGGAAGGGGCGCACAAGGATCTCCGCTCCGTGGCCGAACGCGCAAGCCGTCAGGGTCGCGGGGCCGGGAGCCCCTCGACCCGCGCGAGGCCCCAGCCGCCGCTGGCGTCGCGCTGGAAGAAGGCGCGGAACGAGACCAGCCGGCTGTCGAACTGCAGCTCGAGCTGCGGCGGGCCCTCGCCGGGCTGCTCCAGATCGGCCACCGAGTCGAAGCGCAGCTCGATCGCGCCGTCGCGGATCAGATCCTCGGCAGGCGGCAACGGCGCGCCGTCAGCGAGCAGTCGCAGCGCGGGCTGGAAGATCGCCAGCTCACGAGGCAGCGAGATCTTCACGTCGTCGCGGCCGAGCTGCGGGTCGATCGCGAGCTTCGCGGCCGAGCGCACCAGCGCCTCGACGTTGTCGGGTCCCAGCCCGGTGATCCGGAAAAAATCATTCGCCTCCCGCGGCGGGCGTGGCGCGCGGGGCGCAGCGCCCGGGGTGCCGGTCGCCGCTGACGCCGCCGCCATGCGCGCTTCGGTCTGGCGCACCGCGCGGAACTCGGCCGCCTCGGCCAGCTTGAACTCGTCGGTCTCGACGCGCACGACGGCCTCGTCGGAGACGAGGATCGCCCGGTGGCGGACGACGTCCCGCACGCCCTTCTGCAGCTGGCCCCACAGCTTCGTCTCCAGCCGCCGCTCCCCGAAGTCGGTCGTCTCGTGCGCGATCACCGCGGGCACGGTGCGCTCGGCCGCGATCGCCTCGTAGTCGTCGGGCAGCATGTCGGTGAACTGCACGAGCAGCACGAGCGTGGCGTTGTGCAGCGTGCGCGCGCTGCGGTTCTTCACCTCGAGCTTCACCGCGTCGGACAGCAGCGCGGGAGAGACCTTGAGATCGAGCCAGGCCTCCTCGGGGAAGATCGCGCGCCAGTGCGGCCCGAGCGTCTGCTCGCAGAACTGCACGTCGGAGAGCAGGAAGCTCCACTGCTGCTGCGCGCGCCGACGCGCGAAGTGGTCGCGCACCTTGCTGCGGCCCTGCTCGACCTCGCCCTGCGCGAAGTGCAGCTGTGCAAGCCTCAGGTCCGGGCTGAAGGCGCCCGCGCCGAGCATCATCGCCTGGTAGCGCTCGAGGATCCGGCCGCCCTCGCGCGAGCGCCGCAGCCACGCCCGCGCGCGGTAGGGATCGAGCAGCTCTGCCAGCCGTGCGGACTGGCGCGGGTAGTAGGCGGCGGCCTGCTGGAGCAGCAGCTTCGCCTCACCGGGATCCCGCTCGGCCGCGTGCGCGCCCTGCAGCAGCAGGACCGGCGCGGTCGCGTCGGGGTGCCGCTCGAGCTGGTCGGCGAGCAGCCGGAACAGCTCGGCGTCGCGCTGCGACCCCGCGGTCTCGCCGCCCTCGCGCGGCCCCTCCAGCATGGCGAGCGCGAGCAGCAGGTGCGCCTCCCGCTCGTCCGGCGCGAGCCGGATCGCCTCGCGCGCGGCCTCCGCGGTGCGCGCCCAGTCGCCCGCCTCGGCCGCGAGGTAGGCACGGTCGCGCTGCAGGCAGAGGCGATCCCACTCCGAGACGTACTTCGCGTAGACGGACGCCCAGTCGACGAGCGCCGTGAGCAGCGCGCCCTCCATCCCGGCGATCTGCCGTCGCAGCGCCGCCTGCTCGGCCCGCCGCGCCACGAGCTGCTCGAGCAGCTTTGCGGCCTGCTCCCGGTCGACGCCGGCCTTCCCTGCGCCGCCGGTGACCGCGGCCTCCACGCTGACGTCGACGTCGAACTTCACGAGGCTCAGCGCCGAGAGCAGGTACTCCCCCGTGAAGGCCCAGAGCGCCTCGGCCTCTTCGGCCTCCCGCGTGCGCGCGTGCAACGCCTGCACGACCCCGAGCAGCGCGTTGCGCCGTTCGAGCACCTCTGCCGGGACCCCGCGGGTGTCCTCCCGCGCGGAGGCGAGCAGCCAGCTCTGCAGGTCAGCGCCGCCCTCGACCGCGCGATCGACCTGGTGGATGAAGCGGATCGTCCGGTCGAGGTCGTAGCCAGCGCGCTCCGGCGCGACGAGCTGGAGGTTCTGACGCTCGGCCGCCGCGACCCGCAGCGCCTCTCGCGCGGGCGCGAACTCCGCCTCGACCCGCACCTCGTGCTCGCGCTGGGCGGCCTCGTCGGCGCGCGTGCGAAGCAGCCAGAAGACGGCCCCCGCGGCGAGGAGCGCGGCGGCGAGCGGCCAGAGTCGGCGGAGGAGCGAGCGGGGCGGCGCGGGATCGGTCATGGGCCCTCGCAGGCTACGCGCGGGCGCCCGGCGCGGTTCGTCGTCACCGGGGGGTGCTCACGAAGCGGACGAGCCGCTGCGCGTCGCGGCACGACTCGAGCCCCAGCGGCGGAAGTTTCGCCGGATCTCCCCCGACGTCGCGCAGTCGCTCCGCGATCGTCGCCCAGAGCGGCTCGAGCGGCGGGCGCACGTCGCAGGCGACCGCGAGGAACCGGACCGGGCCGGGGCGGGGTGGCAGCGTCACGCTCTCCTCGGGCCGCACGATCACGCCCGCGGGCAGCTCGAGCGGGTCGCCGGCGGCCGGCACGAGCCGCAGGACGTCGCCGCCCTCCAGCGCCGCGGCGATCACGACGAACGATCGCGCCTGCGCGCGGAGCGTGAAGCGCAGCTCGCTCCCGGCCGGGACGGAGGCGCCATCTTCGAGCGGCGCGTTTGTCCCGACGATCAGCTCCAGCTCCAGCTCCGGCGCCGGCGCCGATCCGGGCGGCGCGGACGCCGGGCTGCAGCCGCCGAGCAGCGTGGCGATCGTCAGCAGCAGGAGAGCGCGGGGCACCGGCGGACGATACCCCCGCAGGGCATGTGCGTGCGTGTAGGGGAACCGCGCCCTTGCGGCGCCGAAGGGTGCATCGGGTACGTTCCACGGCTTCCTTGTCCGGGGGTGTCGTATGCGCCGTCTCGCCGTCGCGTTCCTGCTGCTCGTGGGCGCATCGCTGCCCGCCTGCTCCTGCCAGGAGGACGCGGTCTTCAGCGCATCCGGCAGCGTCTGGTTTGATCCCGCCGAGCTCGACTTCGGCCAGGTGATCGTCGGCGACGAGAAGCGCGAGACGATCACGCTGCGCAACGAGAGCCAGAGCGCCGTCTCGATCTCGACGATCGCAGCGGTCGGCGGGCTGCCGGCCGGCTACGACGTGCAGCCCCCCTCGATCGAGCTCGGCGCCGGCGAGACCAGGACGGTCGAGCTGGTCTTCGCGCCGCCCGAGGTCGGGATCTTCGAGGGGCGCGTGCAGCTCGTCGCGGCGGGTGCGGACAACGAGATCGCGATCCGGGTGACCGGCGAGGGCGTCGAGCGGCGCGTCGGTGCGCCCGACGTGCTCGACTTCGGAGACGTGGCGCTCGGCGACGTGAAGGTCCTGCCGCTCCCGATCACCTCCGGCTCCGAGCTCGATCTCGACGTCGAGGTCTCGATCGGTGGCGCGGACGCAGCGGCCTTCCGCGTCGAGTCCGACGGCGCCTTCGCGCTCGCCCCCGGCGAGACGAAGAGCGCGCAGCTCGGGTTCCTCCCGCGCGAGCGGCGCGCCTACGAGGCCACGGCGCTCGTGAAGCTCTGCGAGGAGTGTGCGCCGAGCTCGGTGCGGCTGATCGGAAATGGCGCGAGCGGCGCCGTGGTGCCCGTCCCCGAGGCGCTCGACTTCGGCACGATCCCGCCGGGCACGACGAAGGCGCTCACGCTGCGCGTGGAGAACCACGGGGATTTCCCGGCGCAGCTCGGCGCGGCGTTGATCGGCGCGGGCTCGGACGCGGTCTTCACGATCGTCTCGCAGGCGCTGCCGCTGACGCTCGGCCCGGGAGAAGGCGCCGAGATCGAGGTGCGCTTCGCGCCGATCCTGCTGGGCAGCTTTGCCGGCGCGGTCCGGATCCCGATGCCGTCGGGCGAGCCGCTCTTCGACGTCCCGCTGATGGGTCGTGGCGGCGGCGTCGACATCGCCGCCTCGCCGGGCCTGCTCGACTATGGGCTGCAGCCGGTCGGCGTGCCGTTCGCGCGCCGCGTGGTGCTCTCCAACGTCGGGGAGCCGGGGCCGCTCACGGTCTCCGCCGTCCGCATCGAGGGGCCCGGCGCGGCGGCCTTCCGCTTCGTCTCCGGCGAAGAGGTCCCGGTCGACATCAACGTCGCGCCCAAGGTCGTCGAGCTCTCGTTCACGGCGCCGGTCGAGGCGCAGAGCTTCCCTGCGGAGCTGGTCATCGAGTCGGACGATCCCGACGAGCCGATCCTGCGCGTGCCGCTCAACGGCAGCGCCGTCGCGATCCCTCCGTGTGATCTGCGCGTCACGCCCGGCCAGGTCCGGTTCGGCCTCGTGACGGTGAACGCGCGCGCCGTGCGCGACGTGCACCTGACGAACCGCGGCATGGGCGACTGCCTCGTGTGGGACGTCGATCTGGATCCCGCCGGCTCGAGCGCGTTCCACCTCGTCGGCGGGATCGGCCAGGAGCTGACGCTGCCGCCGGGGGCCGAGGTGGTGCTGGAGGTCTCCTTCGAGCCGCTCCTGGCGTCGGTCGCGATGGAGAGCGGCGCCGTCACGTTCCAGTTCTCCAACGAGCTCGCCCCGCCCGGTCGCGTGCCGCTCTCCGCGTTCGGGCTCGGCGCGGATCTCATCGCGGTGCCGAACCCGGTCGACTTCGGCCGCGTGCCGCTCAACGTCCAGAGCCAGCGCACGTTTGATCTGGTCAACCGCGGCGGCGATCCGGTGACGCTCGATCTGCCGGCGATCGCGGCGGGCAGCTCTGCTGACTTCGGGCTCACCGCGGCGCCCTCGGGCGGCACCCCGCTGCCGAGCGGCGGGCAGGTGACCTACGAGGTCGGCTACGCGCCCGGGGCGCCGGGGCTCGACGAGGGCCAGGTCGAGATCTGGCTGCAGGGCGTGCCGCTGCCGCTCTTCGTCGATCTGCGCGGCGAGGGCGCGAACATCCCGTGCGGCGAGCTCTGCGCGGATCCGACGGCGATCTGCCCCGGCGACGTCGTCACCGACGTGAACACGCGGCTCACGCTGATCGGCCGCGGCACGGATCCGAACAACGATCCGCTGACCTGCTCGTGGCGGATCGTCTCGGCGCCCGTGGGAAGCTCTGCGCGCACGTTCCCGCCCAACGCGTGCAATACGTTCTTCACGCCCGATCTCGTCGGCGACTACACGCTCGAGCTGACCGTGCGCGATCCCGCCGGCCAGAGCTCGACCTGCCAGATGCACATCACGGCGAACCCGCGCGGCGGCCTCTGGGTCGAGTCGTTCTGGGATCTCTCCGACGACATCGACCTGCACCTCCTCCACCCGAGCGGCGGCGCGGCGAGCGTGGCGGCGTCGTGGATGCGCGCGCCGTGGGATTGCTACTTCGGCAACCTGCGCCCCTCGTGGGACGTCGCCGGGACCCGGGACGATCCGTCGCTCGATCGCGACGACATCCCGGGCACGGGGCCGGAGAACATCCGGATCGATGATCCGGTCGTCGGCAACGCCTACGCGATCGGGCTGCACTGGTACTCGGACGCGAACAACCGCGCCCGGGTGCGCGTGACGACGAACATCTACTGCGGCGGCCTGCTCAACCACACCGAGGTCTTCGACCTGTCGCGCGAGCGCGATCTCGGCGTGATCGGCACGGTCACCTTCACCGCGCCCGGCCAGTGTGCCTTCACGCCCGACGGGACCGTCCTGAACCTGTGATCTCCGCGCTCCCGCTCGCGGCGCTGCTGCTCGCCGCGGCGCCCGCGCCCCCAGAGGAGGCGCCGCTCGACGACCCCGCGCCGACGGTGATCGTCGAGGAGGCGCCGCCTGCGACGCTGCCCGCGGCGCCGCCCGGGACGCTCGCGCGCGCGCAGGCGAGGCTCGAACGCGCGACCCGCCTGCACGGGTCGCTCGGCGCGACGCTCGAGGGGCCGACCTCCTCCGACGGCTGCGGGCCGGGCGGCTCGCTCGTCGGCGGCACGCTGCTCGGCGCTGGCGCGGTCTGGGCCGCGCGCGAGTCCGACGTGCGGGGCACGTGGACGGTGGTGCTCGGCACGCTCGCGGCGGGCGCGCTGACCGACGGCGTGATCGGCTACGCGCTCGGGCCGGACGAGGGCTGTCGGGCCCGCTTCCGGGCGGCGCCGTCGGGCACGACCGAGCAGCGCGAGCGCGCGGTGGAGCAGGGGCGCGCCTGCCTGCGTGAGGAGGCGGAGAGCGAGCGGACGAGCGCCTGGCTGCGGCTCGGCGTGGGGCTCGCGACCGCGGGCGGCGCCGTCGCGCTCTGGGGGACCGAGCCGCCCGGGCGGCGCGATCCGTCGCTGCTGGCGATCGGCGGCGTGGGCGCGGTCCTCTCGTTCGGCGCGCTCTCCGTGGGGGACGCGGAGAAGCGTTGGCAGGGCTGGCTCAGCGAGGAGCTCGCCGCGGACGAGGCGCTGCAGGACTGATCGACCCCGGTCAGTCGTGGTCGTGCTCGTCGAGCGCCACGTTCTTGAGCCGCCCGAGCTCCGCCTTCGCCCGTGCGTGGCCCGGCTGGAGCGAGAGCGCCTTCGCGAAGGACGCCTTCGCGTCCATGAAGAATTCCGGGTTCGTGGTCGCCGCGCCGACCTTCGCCCAGTAGCGGCCGAGGTCGACGTGCGCGTCCGGATCCTCGGGCGCCAGCGCCGCGATCCGCTTCACGTGATCACCGGCGTGGACCAGCCCCTGCGCCTGCTCGACGGTCCGCAGCGCGTCACGGTGGGCGCGCAGCGAGAGCGCCGCCGCGCGGGCGGGCGTCGGCGGCTCGGCGAGCGCGCGATCGGCCTCGGCGGCGGCCTCGACCGGCTGCTTCCCGGCGAGCAGCTCTTCGGCGCGATCGAGCCGCAGCTCGTCGAACGTCGGCGCGAGCGCGAGCGCTGCGAGGGTCGCGGCGCCGCGCGTGGCGGCCGGGGAGAGTCTTCGCAGCGCGAGCGCGGCGTCGAGCCGATCGGGCGGATCGGCCGCGCCGTCGTCCCGCACCGCGAGCAGCGCGGGCAGCCGCTCGGCGTCGGGCGCGGCGAGCGCCTGCGCGAGCCGGATCGCGCGGCCCGGCAGTGCGGGCAGCGTCGCGGGTGCGGTCGCAGCTGCAGAAGTGCCCGTGAAGAGCGCGAGCAGGGCCTCCGTGGCCTCGATCCCGCCGGCGAGCTCCCCGTCGCCCGGCGTCGGTGGCTGCGCGCGCGCCTCGGCCAGCTTCGCGCGGATCGGCGCAGCGGCCTCTGCGGCGGCGGACGAGCGCAGCCCGGCCGTGGCCGCGAAGAGCCCGAGCCGCGCCTCCTCGAGCGCCGGTCGTCCCCAGCGCGGGAAGCGGTCCCGGCTCTTCTGCAGGCGCTCCCGGGCGGCGCCGAGCGCGGTCGGATCGATCCGCGCCCGCTCGATCGCCTCGACGAGATCGAGCGCGGCCACGACGTCGGGCTCCTCCGGCGCGGCCGGCGCGTCGGGCGCGGGCGGCGCGGCCTTCGGCTCGGCGATCGGTCGCTGCAGAGGTGCCCGTCCGGCCGGCGGCAGGCCGGCGGGGCGCGCGGAGGGATCGAGCGGGCGGGCCGCGAGATCGGAGGGCGCGTCGTCGCAGGCGCAGAGCGTCGCCGCGAGCGCGAGGGTGGCGAGCGCGCGGCCGGAGTGCGGAGAGGTCGACATGCCGCGATCGTAGGCCGGCGCGCGAGTCCACGGGGCGACTAGAGTGCGCGCATGAACTCCAGACTCTCGCTCCTCGCCGCGGCGCTCGCCGCGGTCGCGCTCGGCTCGTTCGTCGCCTGCGACGACGAGGAACCCTCCGGCGGCGGCGGCAGCGGCGGCAGCGCCGTCGGCGGGAGCGGCGGAACTTCCGCAGGCGGCGCCGGCGGGTCCGGCGGCGGCGGCGGCGCGCCCGGCCCGAAGGCCGACTATCCGGTCGGCCCGTGGTTGCAGGGCGACTGCGATCCGCTCGTGCCGAGCCACTGCGGCTTCCCGCTCCCCTCCAACGTCTGGGTGCGTCGCGACGAGACGACGCCGACCGGCGTGCGGCTCGCCTTCACGTCGGGCGCGCTCCCCGTCCGGCGCGGCGGCGGCGCGACGGCGCCGGACGTCTTCAACGTCCATGACGGCTTCTCGACAGGTCTGCAGGTGATGACCGACCTGCCCGGCGCCACGGCCGAGGGGCTGCCGACGCCCGACACGATCGAGGCCTCGCTCGGCGCCGACTCGCCGACGATCCTGCTCGACGCCGCGACCGGCGCGCGGATCCCGCACTTCGCCGAGATCGACGTCTCCGTCTCCTCCAATGAGGGCGATCGGGCCTTCTGGCTGCGCCCGGTCGTGCGGCTCGGGGACGCCACGCGCTACGTCGTCGCGATCCGGCGGGTGAAGGGCGCCGACGGCCTCGCGCTGCCCGCGACCCCCGCGTTCGCCGCGCTGCGGGACGGCACGCCGTTCGAGGATCCCTCGATCGAGGCGCGCCGCGAGCTCTACGCGGACCTCTTCGGCAAGCTCGCGGCCGCGGGCATCGGGAAGGAAGATCTGCAGCTCGCGTGGGACTTCACGACCTCGAGCCGCGACAACAACACGCGCTGGCTCGTGCACATGCGCGACGACGCGCTCGCGACCGTCGGCGCGCAGGGCCCCGCCTACCGCGTGACGGAGGTCGAGGAGAACCCCAACGAGCACCTGCGCCGGCGCATCCACGTGAAGATGATGGTGCCGATCTACACCGACGTGCCCGGCCCCGGCGGCCGGCTCGTCTTCGGCGCCGACGGACTGCCCAGGCAGAACGGCGAGGCCGAGTACGACGTGCTCGTGCTCATCCCGAACAAGGTCGTGAACGAGGCGCCGGGCTTCCCGCTGCAGAACGGCCACGGGCTCCTCGGCGATCGCTTCGAGGGGCGCAACGGGTACCTCGCGCGCCTCTGCGACAAGCACGGCTGGGTGGGCTTCAGCACGGATCTCGTCGGCTTCGCGGAGGAGGACTACGCCACGGTCGTCGGCGCGATCTCCGGGGACATCGGCGCGTTCGAGCAGATCGTCGAGCGGCAGCACCAGGGCATGCTCAACCAGCTGCTCGCGATGCGCCTGCTGCGCGGCCGCTTCGTGAACGACGAGAACGTGCAGTTCGGCGGCCACTCCGTGATCGACCCTGCCGAGGGCTACTACCGCGGCGACAGCCAGGGCGGGATCATGGGAACGACCTACCTGGCGCTCTCCACGGACGTCACGCGCGGGCTGATCGGCGAGCCGGGCATGCCCTACTCGCTGCTGCTGAACCGCTCGCGCGACTTCGAGCCGTTCTTCCAGCTGCTGATGGCCCAGTACTCGACCGGTCGCGACATCCAGCACGCGCTCGCGCTCGTACAGCAGCTCTGGGACCGCACGGAGCCCAACGGCTGGTCGCCGTACATCACGAGCAACCCGCTGCCGAACACGCCGGTCAAGCAGGTGCTGCTGCACGTCGCGCTCGGCGATCAGCAGGTCACGCCGCTCGGCGCACACCTGATCGCGCGCAGCGTCGGCGCGAAGCTCGTCACGCCGAAGGCGCGCGCGATCTTCGGCCTCGAGGAGGCGGCGCCGCCGTTCACCGGCTCCGGGATCGTCGAGTTCGACTTCGGCCTGCCCGCCGCGCCGCTGCAGAACATCCCGCCCGCGCAGCCGGAGGATCAGGATCCGCACGACTGGGTTCGCGTGCTCGACGCCGCCTACGACCAGACCAACGAGTTCCTCCGGACCGGCACGATCCGTCACTTCTGCGACGGCGTCTGCGACCCGGAGTAGCGCTGCAGCTGCACAGATGCATCAAGGCGCGGGCGCGCGCAGCCGCGGCGCGAGGAGCGCCGGCAGATCGCGCTCGACGATCCGCTGGCCGAGCGAGAGCTCCTCGTCGGCCGCGCGCCGCTCCACCTCGCAGCCCTCGTCGGGCAGGGTTGCGGCGTTCACGCGATCCCAGCAGCGCGCGTCGGCCGCCGGCCGCCAGACCCGCGTCGCGCTGACGGCGCTGCCGTCGAAGATCGGCACGACGCGCGCCGGGATCGGCGCCGCGAGCAGGTCCCGGCCGAGCAGCGGCGCCTCCCCTGGCTCGATCCCCAGCAGCCCGAGCAGCGTCGGCGCCGTGTCGATCTGGCCGCCGAGCGTGTCGTAGGTGCCGGCGTGGGCGCCGCCCGGCAGGCGGACGAAGAGCGGCACGTTGCGATCCAGCAACCATCGCTCGGCGGGTCGATCGAGCGGCACGCCCGCGAGCCGGGCGACGGCGTCACTGCGCTCCACGCCGAGGCCCCGGTGATCGCCGTAGAGCACCAGCACGCTGCGGTCGAGCGCGCCGCTCGCGCGCAGGCCCTCCACGAGCGCCCCGATCGCGCGATCGGTGTAGTGCAGCGACACGAGGTAGTCGCCGACGACCGTGCCCGCGAGCTCCGGCGGGAGCGGGAGCAGGCGCGGCATCGCCTTCCAGTCGTACGGGTGGTGGCTCGTCAACGTGACGAGGAAGGCGTGGTGCAACGCAGAGAAGCTCTGCAGCTTCTCTGCGGCGCCGGCGAGGAAGTCCTCGTCGCCGAGGCCGAGGCCCAAGGGGCCGTGCGGCGCCGCGAAGTCGGGCTGGGCGAAGTAGCGCTGGAAGCCGACGCGCGGATAGACGGTCGAGAGGTTCCAGAAGTCCGGCCGGATCGCCTGCATCGCCACGGTCTCGCGGCCGTGGGCGGCGAGGATGCGCGGCAGGCAGTGGAACGAGAGGCGCGCGTGCTCGACGTAGACCGCGCCGCGCGGCTGCGGATACAGCGAGCAGTTCGTCGCGAAGTCCGCGTCGGCCGTGAGCCCCGAGCCGTTGTGCTCGTAGAGCTCCGTGAACCGCAGGCTCTCGCGGGCCAGCCGGTTGAGGTTCGGCGTCACCTCGCGCCCGCCGACCTGCAGGTCCACCGTGAAGTCCATCCACGACTCGACCTGCAGCACGATCGAGCTGTGGTCCTTCGCGACGCCGAAGAGCGGGCCGGGCGGGGCGCGCCGCGCGAGGATCGCGGCGGCGATCGCGTCAAGCTCCGCAGGCGGCGCGCCGCGAGGCGCGAGGCGGGAGGCGAGCCACCCGAAGCCATCGTGGCCGTGCCAGCCGAAGACGCCCCAGCGGCTCGCGATGCGGCTCGAGCCGCGGTGCTGCTTGAAGCGCGTCGGATCGGCGTGGACGACGGACGCCATCGTGGCGAGCGCGATCGCCCCGAGCCCGAGCAGGCGCAGCCGCGGTGCGGGCTCGGGCGAGAGGCGCGGGAGCAGCCACGGGAGCAGCGGAAGCTCCGCGAAGAAGAGCAGGTCGGCCGCGCGCAGGTGCGGCTGCACGGAGCCCCAGACGTCGGCGAGCTGGCCGGCGTGGCCGAGCAGCGACAGCGACGCGATCTCGCCGAAGACGCGGTGGTGCACGGCGTCGCTCCACGCGACGAAGGAGAGCGCGGCGTCGCCGGCGATCAGCGCGAAGCTCTGCAGTCGCCGCGGTACGAGCACCAGCAGCGGTACGAGCACCAGCAGCGCCATCGCGAGCGAGGCGGGCGCGACGCTCGCCTTCATCACGATGCCCTGCAGCGCGAGCGCGTAGAGCTGCTTTCCCATCAGCAGGAGCGCGACGGTCAGCAGCGGGGCGAGCGGGCGCAGGGCGGGCAGCGGCGCGCTCATGGCTCCGACAGATCCACGTCGATCGACTCCCAGCGGCCCAGCAGATCGCTCACGTCGATCTCCACGCTCTCCAGCAGCGGCGCGTCGTCCGCGTAGCGATCCAGCGACTCCCTCACCCCGGGCGGCACGAGGCGCCCGAGCGGCTCGGCGGCGGCCTCGCCGAGCGTGCGGGCCGCCCGCCACAACGTCGCGAGGAGGTGCAGGTGCAGCCACCTGCGCCGCGCGCGCCGGACGAGGCGGGCCGCGCGCGCCGCCAGCACCGCAGGCCCCTCGCTCGCGAGGACCAGGTCTGCGGCGCCCGCCGAGAGCACGGAGAGCGCGGCGTCGATCGCGGCGTCCTCGACGCGGACGAGCACCTCGAGCAGCGGCTCGATCGTGCGCAGCTCCCGGATGATCCCCGCGGCGCCCGGCAGCGCGAGCGGCACGATCACCACGAGCGGCGATCGGGCGGGATCTGCGGCGTCGCGCAGCAGCTCCGCCGGCGTGAGCCCGACCGCGACGAGCTCCTCCAGCGCCAGCGGCTCGCGCTCGTCGCCCTGAGGCGCCACGATCGCCAGCGGCGGCCGGCGCAGCAGCGCGCGCTTGAAGGACTGCAGCTCGCGGCCGACGGTCAGGAGGCGCGCGCGATCCGAGCCGAGGTCGACGAGCCGCTGCAGGTCGGAGATCACGCGGTCGTGGGTGAGCGCGGCGAGCCGGACGTCGAGCACGGCGTCCAGCCGCGCGCGCAGCAGCCCCAGATCGAGCGGGCGCGAGAGACAGTCGTCCGCGCCCGCCCGCAGCGCCGCCGCGACGGTGGCCGCGCCAGGCCCCTTCGCGAGCACGATCGCCGGCACGTCGATCCGCAGCGCCCGTGCCCGCGCGACGAGCTCGATCCCGTCGATCCCCGGCAGATCCTCGTGGGCGAGCAGGAGATCGAACGGCTGCTCGCAGAGCCGCTCGAGGGCCTTCTCCGCCGTCGAGCAGCCCTCGGCCCGGACCCCGCAGAGCTGCACTCGTTCGGCGAGCAGCTCGCGCGCCTCGGGATCGTCGGCCACGATCAGCGCCCGCAGCGAGCGGCGCAGATCGCGATCGAACGCGCGCCAGCCCGCGCCGAGTTCCGAGAGTCGCATGAGCGTTTGGAGGATCCCCGCGCAGGTCGCGCGTCGCAAGCCCGCTGCGTCGTCAGCGCACCGCGCGCACGAAGGCGAGTCCGTCCTCCAGCACGTCGAACGCCTCGATCTTCGCGCCGCCACCCTGCAGGCTCGAGGCCCGCGCGAACGATCGGGCAGCCACGAGGGGCGCCGGCGCGCGCGTCACGATGCCGACCCGGACGAGCGAGAGCGTGGCATCGCGGACGAGCTGCAGCCAGTAGCCGGTCGTCTGGATCGGGATGCCGCGGATGCCCTCGCCGAGCCGGATCAGCACCGCGACGGGGCCGGCCCGCGCCTCCTGCTGGATCGCCGCGACGAGCGGCCCGTGCCCCTCGGGCAGGAGCGACGCGTCGTCATCGGCGACGGCGAGGAGCACGCCGGGCTGCAGCAGCGAGTGTCGGAGCACACCGCCATCCTCGCCCGGCGCGGGCCTCCACGCGAGCGGAGGTCAGCGCTTGGACGCCGCGGAGGCGTCGCCGTGCTTCTCGAAGTACTCGTCGAGCGTGCCCTTGAAGTCGATCAGGCCCCCCTCGGGCGTGAAGGCGAAGAGCCGCGTGGCGAAGCTCGAGATGAGATCGCGGTCGTGGCTGACGACGAAGCAGGTGCCTTCGTAGCGCTGCAACGCGTCCGAGAGCGCGACGATCGACTCGAGGTCGAGGTGGTTCGTCGGCTCGTCGAGCACGAGCACGTTGTCCTTCGAGAGCATCAGCTTGCTGAAGATGAGCCGCACGGCCTCGCCGCCGGAGAGGGCGTGCGTCGGCTTGAGGCCCTCTTCGCCCTTGAAGAGCATCTTGCCGAGCAGGCCACGGATCTCCTCGTTGGAGGCCTTCGGATCGAACGAGTGCAGCCACTCCGCGGCGACCGTGTTCGGCGGGATGCCCTCGCGGTGATCCTGCGCGAGGTAGCCGACGGAGGCCTCGTGGCCCCACACGATCTTGCCGGCGTCCGGCTCGACCTCGCGCAGCAGCATCCGGCAGAGCGTCGTCTTGCCGAGGCCGCTCTTGCCGATGATCGCGACCTTCTCTCCACGCATGACGAGCGCGTCGAAATTCTTCGTGATCACCGTGTCGCCGAAGGCCTTGGAGACGCCCTCGATCGTGAGCGTCTGCTTCCCGCTCGGCCGCTTCTGCTGGAACTGGATGAAGGGCCGCTCGATGTTGCTGCGCTTGAGATCATTGAGCTGCAGCTTCTCGATCTGCTTCTTGCGTGACTGCACCTGCGAGGCGCGCGTGCCGGCGGAGAAGCGCGCGATGAAGTCCTGCAGTTGCTCGATCTTCTTGTGCTTGTCCTGGTTCTCGCTCTCGACGCGCGTCCGGACCTGCGCCTTCTGGATCACCATCGCGTCGTAGCCGCCCGGATACGTGATGATCGCGTTGTAATCGATGTCTGCGATGTGGGTGCAGATCTCGTTGAGGAAGTGGCGATCATGGCTGATCGTGATCAGCACGCCCTCGTAGGCGCACAGGAAGCGCTCGAGCCAGCGGATCGAGTCGAGATCGAGGTTGTTGGTCGGCTCGTCGAGCAGCAGCGCCGCGGGATCGCCGAACAGCGCCTGCGCGAGCAGCACGCGGACCTTGAGGCCGCCCTGCAGCTCCTTCATCGGCCGCTGGTGCTGCTCCTCCGGCACGCCGAGGCCCGCGAGCAGCGACGCGGCGTCGGCCTCGGCGGTGTAGCCGTCCTCCTCGCCGATCACGCCCTCGAGCTCGCCGAGGCGCACCCCCTGCGCCTCCGTCAGGTTCGGGAGGTGGAGCAGCGCCTCCTTCTCCTGCATCGCGCTCCAGAGCCCCTTGTTGCCCTGCAGCACCACGTCGAGGACGCGGAGCTCCTCGAACGCGAACTGCTCCTGCTTGAGGACCGAGGTCTTGCGCGGCCGCGAGACGCGGCCCATGTCCGGATCCAGGTCGCCAGCCATGATCTTCATGAAGGTCGACTTGCCGGCGCCGTTGGGCCCGGTGAGGCCGTAGCGCTTGCCCTCGGAGAAGACGACGACGACCTCCTCGAAGAGCTTCTTGCCGCCAAATGCCTTGGTGACGTTCTCGACCTGGATGCTCGGCATGACCTGCTCCCTGCTCACTGCTGACTGCGCCCGCCGCGACACGCGGCATACAAACAACCGGGGGCCGGGAGCGCACGCGCGCCCCGGCCCCCGCGGAAGTTCCGCAGCGCTGGCTAGCGCTGTTCGGCCTTCTTCTTCTCCTGGTACTGCGCGATCAGCTTCTCCTGCTCGTTCTTCGGCACCGGCAGGTACTTGGCGAACTCCATCGTGAACTCCGCCTTGCCCTGCGTGGCGGAGCGGACGACCGTCGAGTAGCCGAACATCTCGGAGAGCGGGACCTCGGCCACGACCGTCGCGAAGCCGTCCCGCGACTCGGTGGTCAGGATCACGCCGCGGCGCTGGTTGAGGTTGCCGACGATCGCGCCCTGGAACTCCTCGGGCGTGCTCACCTCGACCTTCATGATCGGCTCCATGACGACGGGCTTCGACTTGGCGTAGCCCTCGCGGAAGGCGGCGATCGCGGCGATCTTGAACGCCATCTCGCTGGAGTCGACGGCGTGCGCGCCGCCGTCGTTGATGACGCACCGGATGCCGACGACCGGGAAGCCGATCAGGGCGCCCTTCGCGACCGCGTCCTTGAAGCCCTTGTCGCACGCCGAGATGAACTCGCGCGGGATCGAGCCGCCGACGACGTCGTCGACGAACTCATACTGCTCCGCAGCGTCCGGCGGCAGGGGCTCGAGGTAGCCGCACACCTTCGCGTACTGGCCCGAGCCGCCCGTCTGCTTCTTGTGCGTGTAGTTGAACTCGCTCTTCTGCGTGATCGTCTCGCGGTAGGCGACCTGCGGCTTGCCGACGATGACCTCGGTCCCGTACTCGCGGCGCATGCGCTCGACGTAGATGTCGAGGTGGAGCTCGCCCATGCCGCAGATGATCGTCTGCGCCGACTCCTCGTCGCGGTAGACGCGGAAGGTCGGGTCTTCCTTGGTGAACCGGTTGAGCGCCTTGGAGAAGTTCGCGGTGTTGGTCTTGTCCTTGGGCGAGACCGCGAGCTTGATGACGGCGTCCGGCACGAACATCGACGTCATCGTGTACTTCACTTCGCCGGTCGTGAACGTGTCGCCCGAGGCACACTCGACGCCGAACAGCGCGACGATGTCTCCGCCCTGCGTCGACTCGATGTCGTTCATCTCGTTCGAGTGCATCCGGACGAGCCGGGGGATCTTCACCTTCTTCTCCTGGTTGGAGATGTTGTAGATGAAGTCGCCCTTCTCGACCTTGCCCTGGTAGATGCGCATGTAGGTCAGCTGCCCGTAGCGGCCGTCCTCGAGCTTGAACGCGAGGCCGACGAACGGCTTGGTCGGATCCGACATCAGCCGGACCTTCTCCTCGTTGTTCGACTGGTCGTGCGCTTCGTTCACGACCTCGTCCGGGTGCGGGAGGTAATACGTGATGGCGTCGAGCAGGAGCTGGACGGCCTTGTTCTTGTAGGCCGAGCCGCACATGACCGGCGTGACCTTGAGCGCGATCGTCGCGCGGCGGATCGCCAGGCGGAGCTCCTCGACGGTGGGCTCCTCTTCGGCGAGGAACTTCTCGGCGAGGATGTCGTCGGCGTCGGCGACGGCGGCGATGAGCTCCTTGTGGCGGGTCTTCGCCTCCTCCAGGTACTCGGCCGGGATCTCGCCGACGATGATGTTCTCGCCGTCCTCGCCCTCGTTCACGTACGACTTCATGTCCGTGAGGTCGATCACGCCGATGTGCTTCTCCTCCTGTCCGAGCGGGATCTGCATGATCAGCGGGTTGTGCTGGAGCTTCTCCTTGAGCATCGTCGCCACGCGCATGTAGTTCGCGCCGGCGCGGTCCATCTTGTTGATGAACGCGATGCGGG
>CAYHCR010000006.1:0-6163 GCA_964354895.1 uncultured Myxococcales bacterium
CCTTAGTGGACCGCGTAGCGCGACGCATCGACGCAGACGCCGCCGCACGCCGTGAAGGCCTCGGGGCAGAGCGAGGCGGGCTCCACGCAGACCTGTGACTGGCAGAGATGTCCGTCCGGGCAGTCGAGATCCTGGGTGCAGCCCTCGGCAGGCAGGCCGCCGCCGGGATCGCAGGCGAGGGCGCAGAGCAGCAGCGGGGCGAAGCGGAGCGTTCTCATGGGGGCGTCAGGGCACAGCGGAAGCCGCCGGAGGCGTCCGAGTAGTCGAGATCGTGAGGTTCACGTCGGTAGGTGTTCACGCGATCCGCCGGGCTGCCGAAGCTGCGGCCGCGGCGGAGCTTCGAGCGACTCCCGACGTCCGGCGGCGACGGTGGATCGACCTCCGGACAGCTCGCGTACCAGTCCTCCGAATACCAGTCGTCGACCCACTCGGCCACGTTCCCGGCCAGCTCGAAGACCTCGTAGGGGCTGCGGCCGTCGGGGAGCGCGCCGACGGCGACGCTGCCGCCCTCACAGCCCTCGGTGTTCGCGTGGAGGCAGTCGGGCTCCGTGTCGCCCCACGGGTACTTTCGCGCGTCGTCGCCGCGGGCCGCCTTCTCCCACTCCGCCTCGGTCGGCAGTCGCGCGCCGCGGGCCCTGCAGAACTCCTCGGCCTGCCCCCACCGGGCCCAGCCGATCGGCAGGTTCGGCCCCGCCTCCACCTGGATCGGCATGTCCTCGTGGGGCACGCAGCCACGCTCGTCGACACAGGCCTGGTAAGCGGCGCGCGTGACCTCGAAGCGATCGACGTAGAAGCGCGACAGCACGAGGGTCCTGCGCGGACCGGAGCCCTCCGCGACGTCGTCGCCCCGCACGAACGGGCCGGCCGGGATCTCGACCATGCAGGAGGTGCCCGGAGGTCCCGCGTCGGGCGCGCAGAGCGGCACGCCGGAGCAGGTCGTCTGCGTCGTGCCGGCGGGGCACGCGGCGCAGGCGCCGCCGACGCACGCGGCGCCGATCGGACAGCGCACGTCGCACGCGCCGCAGAAGTACGGATCTTCGGGGAGCGCGCGACAGGCGCCCTCGCACGAGGTGAGGCCGGGCGCGCAGCAGGCGCCGCCGGCGCAGACGAGCCCGTCACCGCAGAGCTGTCCGCAACCGCCGCAGTGGCCGGCGTCGCTGCCCGGATCGACGCACCGACCGCCGCAGGAGAGGGTCGCCTCGGCGGGGCAGCAGGCGCCGTCGACGCAGCCGCCTTCGCAGGGGGCGTCGCAGGCGCCGCAGTGGGTCGGGTCGCTCTGCAGATCCACGCAGCGGCTCGCGCAGGTCGTAAGCGGCGCGCAGAGGTCGCCGCCTGCCGCGCACGTGCCTCCGCGGCAGAAAGAGCCGTCCGCGCAGTCGAGATCGGTCGAGCACGCGCCCGCTGTGCCCTCGGGCACGGCCGGATCGGCGCAGGCGGTCAACAAGGAGAGGACGAGAGCGAGGAGAGCGAGCAGCGGTCTGGGACGCATCGCGGCGGATCCTATGCCAGACCCAGCCGCTCCAGCTTCTTGAGCAGCCCCTGCCGGGAGAGCCCCAGCGCGGCGGCGGCGTGCGTGCGATTGCCGCCGTGCTCGGCCAGCGCGCGTTGGAGCTCGGCCCGCTCGAGCGCCTCGAGCTTCTCGGCCAGCGTCGATCCGCCCTGCGGCGGCCGGCTCGGCGTCGGCTCGGAGAAGAAGGAGAGATCCTCCGGCTCGAGGGAGGCGCGATCGCCGGTCAGCACGGTGGCCCGCTGCAGCTCGTGGCGCAGCTCGCGCAGGTTGCCCGGCCAGGGGTGTCGCGCCATCGCCTCGAGCGCGCCGTCCGAGAGGTGCTTGCGCGGAGCGGCCGGCGAGAGCGCGCGGGCGCGCGCGAGGAAGTGGCCGCCGAGCAGCGGGAGATCGGCGAGCCGCTCGCGCAGCGCCGGGAGCGGGAGCTGCACGCCGCGCAGCCGCCAGTAGAGATCCTCGCGGAAGCGGCCGGCCTGGAGCAGCTCAGGGAGCGGGCGGTTCGTCGCAGAGACGATCCGGACGTCCACGCGCGTGGCGCGCTCGGCCCCAAGCGGCAGAACTTCACCACTCTCGAGCGCGCGCAGCAGCTTCACCTGCAACGGGAGCGGCAGATCTCCGATCTCGTCCAGAAACAGCGTGCCGCCGTCGGCCTGGCCGAACACGCCCTCGTGGTCCCGGTGCGCCGAGGTGAACGCGCCCTTGACGTGGCCGAAGAGCAGGCTCTCCGCGAGCGCCTCGGGCAGCGCGCCGCAATTGATCGGGACGAAGGGCCGGCCGCTGCGACGGCTGCGCTCGTGCACGAAGCGGGCGAAGAGCTCCTTGCCGGTGCCGTTCTCGCCGGTGACGAGCACGGGCAGGTCGGAGGGCGCGACGCGCTCCGCGAGCGAGCGGGCGGCCAGGAAGCTCTGCGCCTCGCCGAGCAGGGCGTCCGCGGGCGCGGCCTCCTGCAGCGTACGGCGCGTGGCGGCGAGCTCGGCGTCGAGCGCGGCGCGGGCGATCGCGCGCTCCACGACCACGAGCAGGACGTCGGGATCGACCGGTTTCTGCAGGAAATCCCAGGCGCCGCGGCGGATCGCGTCGACCGCGACCGTGGCGTCCCCCGCGCCGGTGAGGACGACGATCTTCGCCTCGGGCCGCAGCGAGAGCAGCTCTGCGATGAGTCGCTGGCCGCCCTCGATCGTGCCGTCGGGAGGGAGCATGAGATCGAGCAGCACGACCCGCGCGCCGGACACCTGCAGGGCGGCGCGCGCGGCGGGCCGATCGCCGGCCTCGGCGACCTCGAACCCGGCCCCGCGCAGGACGCCGCCGTAGACGCGACGGAACGCGGCGTCGTCGTCCACGAGCAGGAGCGAACCGGAGGGGCTCATCGCGCGCCCCAGCTCGGCAAGCGGCGCTGGTCGGCGCGGGCGGGTCGCGGCTGGTTCAAGTGGCGCTCCCGGCGGCGGCGAGCACGGGCTGGCGGGTGGCGAGCGTGAGCACGAAGAGGGCACCTCCGAGCGGCGAGCGCTCGTGCGCGAGAGTACCGCCGTGGCCGCCCGCGATCCCGCGGCGATCGCGAGGTCGAGCCCGGTCCCGATGCGCGGTCCCTCCGCGGGGCCGGGCGGTGACGAAGGGCTGGACGTGCCGGGGTCGAGGGTTCGAGCGCGCATACATGATCGAGCCGCCCGACAGCACCACGTATGCCGACCCGAAGCCCATGAGCGGCAGGCGTGAAGACGACCCCTCGCCGGGGCCGTCTTCGTCGTCGCGGCTGGGGGTGGTCGCGCTTGTATCCTCGCCGTCCGGGGGGTATGGCGGGCGGCTTCCCAGCCGGGGGCTTCGATGCGTGCGTATCTCCTCAGGGAGCTTGCGAGGCGACAGCGCTTGGCGCCGAACGACCCGCTCGTACAGCGACAGCCCGAGGCCTGGCTGATCTGGGAGGCCGGTCAGTGGCGACCGCCCGGACGGCAGGCCGCGACCGTACACGCCGAGACGCCGCCCGCGGGCGAACCGCCCGGAGGCGAGGCGCTGGTCATCGCGCTCGACCGCAAGCCGGAGCGCGACGAGGTGACGCTGGGGCGCGATCCGGAGTGTGACGTCTCGCTCGACGACGCGAGCATCTCCAGGCTGCACCTCGCCTTCCGGGGCGCCGGCGCGCGCTGGCTGATCCGCGAGCTCGGCTCGCGCAACGGCAGCACCGTCGATGGACGGGCGCTCGTGCCGGGTGAGGAGTTGCCGCTGGCCGACGCCTCGAGGATGACCGCCGGTGGCCTTCGGCTCACGTTCCTCACGGGCGAAGCGCTCGCGGGGCGGCTCCGCGAGTTCCGCACGTGACGGACGCCGCGCCGGCCGGCGCCCTCGCCCCGTTCCTCGACGCCCGGCTCCTCCGATCCGGCGCGTCGATCGAGACGTGGCACGCGCGCGCGGCGGGCGACGGCTCCGAGGTGCTGGTGCGGGTGCTCGCGACGCCCGCCGCGCGGGATTCGCGCGCGGCGAGCGAGTTCCTCGCGCGCTCGAACCAGGGGCGCGAGGCCAGGGGCGCGAACCTGCACGTCCCGCGCGTGCTGGGGATCCTGCCGGACGGCCGGCCGTTCGCCGAGCTCGCGACGCCGCCCGGCGTGCCGCTCGCGGCCGAGCTCTCGCGCATCCGCGCCCTGCCCTGGCGCGAGGTCGCGTCGATCGGCGCCAACGTCGCCGACGCGCTGGCAGACCTGCACGGACGCGGCCTGCTCCACCTCGAGCTGACGGTCGCGAACGTGAACGTGGTCCGCGACGGGCCGCTGCCGCGTGGCGTGCTGATCGACGGGGGGGCGCCACCACCCGCCATCGACGTCGAACGGCCGATCAGCGCGATCGGCTCGATCTTCCCGGAGCTCGTGAGCGGCGGGCCCATCGACGGCCGCGCCGACGTCTACGCGCTCGGGGCGCTGCTGTACGAGTGCCTCGCCGGTCGGCCGCCGTTCCGCTCCCAGAGCGTGCCGGATGTCGCGCTCGCGCACGCGCACGTGCCGCCGCCGCCGCTGCGCGCGACGGTCGGCCTCGAGCCCCTGCCCGAGGCGCTCGTCGCGGTCGTCGGTCGATGCCTTCGCAAGGAGCCCGCCGACCGCTGGGCCAGCGCCGCCCAGCTCCGCGACGCCCTGCTCGGCGTGCTCGCCGCGGCACCCGCGGGCGCACGCGTCAGTCGGGTCTCGGCGGCCGTCGAGTTCCCGCGGCCGATCCAGACGCCGCGCTCGCCGCTGACCCCGACGCAGGCGATGGAGGGACCCCCGGTCGAGGGCCGCCCGTTGCCGCAGCTCGGCGAGACGCTCGGCGTCTATCGCCTCATCGCGATCCTCGGTGAAGGCGGCATGGGGCGCGTCTACCTCGCCGAGCACGTCAAGCTCGGCCGGCGCGTCGCGCTCAAGCTGCTGCGCCCCGAGCTCGCGACCAACCCGATCACGGTGCGACGCTTCTTCGGCGAGGCGCGCGCGGTCAACCAGGTCGCGCACGAGAACATCGTCGAGGTGACCGACTTCGTCGAGGACGGCGCGACCTGCTTCTGCGTCATGGAGCTGCTGACGGGCCGGTCGCTCCGCGCGCGCCTCGACGAAGGTCCGTTGCCGATCGAGAGCTGCGTCCGGATCGGCGCCCAGATCGCCGCCGCGCTCGCCGCGGTCCACGCGGCCGGGATCGTCCACCGGGATCTCAAGCCCGAGAACGTCTTCCTCGCCGACCGCCCCGGTCGCACGGACTTCGTGAAGGTGCTCGACTTCGGCGTCGCGAAGCTCGCCGGTCGCGTGGACGGCACCGGCACGCGGGAAGGCGCGATCCTCGGCACGCCCGAGTACATGTCGCCCGAGCAGATCGGCGGCGAGGCGACCGACGCGCGCACCGACACCTACTCGCTCGGCGCGATGCTCTACGAGATGGTCACCGGCCAGCTCCCGTTCCGCGGCGGCAACTTCGGCGATCTCGTCGTCGCGCACCGGACCCAGCCGGCGCCGCGGCCGAGCGAGCACGCGGGCGTGCTCCAGCCCGTGCCGCCGGCCTTCGAGGCGCTGGTCCTCGCTTGCCTGGCAAAGCTGCCCGCCGATCGTCCGGCCACGATGGACGACGTCGAAGCGCGGCTCGCCCGGCTCGCCCGGGAGTTGCTCGACGGCATCGTCCGGATGGCCACGCCGCCGCCGAAGCCGCCGCCGCCGAAGCCGCCGCCGGCGCGACCGGATCGAGCGCTGCGCGGCGCGGTCGGCGTGGTCGGCGTGATCGGACTGCTCGTGGCGATCGGCCTGGCATGGCGCCTCCTCGAACCGCCGCCCCCGGTCGCGCCGATCGCCGTGCCAGCCGCGCCCGTCGCGCTCGTCGCGCCGCCGATCGCGCCGTCGCCGCCGGAGCCCGCCAGGATCGTCCTGACGATCCTCTCGACGCCCTCGGGCGCAAAGGTGCTCCGCGAGGGCGAGTCGGCGGCGCTCGGCGAGACGCCCCTGACGCTGCACGTGCCTCGCGGGGACGAGGTGCAGCAGTTCATCCTCGAGGCCGCCGGCTTCGCACCGGGGTCCGCCCTCGTGCCGCTGACGGCCGACGCGACCGTCTCCGTCGCGCTCGCGAAGCTCGCCGAGCCGACGCGCCGGCCGGCGGAAGCGTCGGCGCCCCCGACGTCTCCCGCGCCCCCGACGTCTCCCGCGCCCCCGACGTCTCCCG
>CAYHCR010000006.1:6263-21622 GCA_964354895.1 uncultured Myxococcales bacterium
CCCGACGTCTCCCGCGCCCCCGACGTCTCCCGCGCCCCCGACGTCTCCCGCGCCCGTGCCCGAAGCGCGCCCCGTCGATCCCTCGCTCGAGCGGGGCCGTGTCGTCGATCCGTTCGAGGAGTGACATGCGTCGCGCCGCTGCGTTGATCTCGGTCGTCCTCTGGCTTCACCCCGCCGTCACCTTTGCCGCGCCGGATCCGGCGGAGCTCGAGGCGCGCCGCCTCTTCGCGGAGGGCGAGCGGCAGTTCAAGCTCGGGGCGTTCGACGTCGCGCTCGCGTCGTTCACGGCGGCCTACGAGAAGAGGCCGTTGCCGGGCTTCCTCTTCAATCTCGGGCAGTGCCACCGCATGCTGGAGCATCACGAGCGGGCGCTCTTCTTCTTCGAGGGCTACCTCCGGGACAAGCCGGACGCGAAGAACCGGGCGGTCGTCGAAGGGCTGATCGCGGAGGAGCGGGCGGCGCTCGCAGCGCAGCGCGCCGAGGCGGCGCGTCGCGAGGAGGAACGCACGCGGGAGGAGGAGCGCGCGCGCGCGGAGGCACTCCGTCTCGCCGAGGAGGCCCGGCTCGCCGCGGACGCCGCGCGGATCGCGGCGATCCCGCCCCCGGCGCCCGCGCTGTGGGAGCGGCCGTGGTTCTGGGTCGTCGTCGGCGCCGTCGTGGTCGGCGCGGGCGGCACCGCGGTGGCGCTCTCCGGCGACGACCCGGCCACGCCCGCCCCTCGCGAGGTCCCGCCCGCAGGTTCGGCCGGCACGCTCGACTGGCGGGTCGTTCGATGAGCCGGCTCCTGCGCGCGCTCGCGCTCGTGCTCCTGCTCGCCCCGCTCGCGTGCGGAGACGAGGCGCCGGTCGATCCGGGGACGGTCGTGGCGGACGACGTGACCGGCCTCGAGCTGACGGTGACGTGGCCCGACCCGCTCGCGCCCGACCAGCTCCGACTCTCCGCGACCGTCGACGGCACGCCGCTCGCCGAGCCCGCGCTCGTGCCCGACCCGGCCCGGCCCCTCGTCTCGGGGGCGTCGGTCGTCGTCCTGCTGCCCCACGCGCTCGACGGTCGCACGGTCCGCCTCCGCGTCGACGGCCTCAATAAAGGTGTGCCGATCGGCTCGGGCGCTGCAGAGATTGTCGTCGTCCGCGCCGCGCTCGCGCCCGTCACGATCCCGCTCGGCGCGCCGGCGATCTGCGGCGACAGCGCGCTCGCCCCGCAGATCGAGGGCTGCGACGACGGCAACGCGACCGCGGACGATGGCTGCAGCGCGACGTGCGTCATCGAGGCCGGCTACCGCTGCGGGGGGACGCCGTCGAACTGCAGTCGGTGCGGCGACGGTCGGATCACGGGCGACGAGGGCTGCGACGACGGGGGCGCCACGGCCGGCGACGGCTGCAGCGAGCGCTGCGTCGTGGAGTCGGGCTATTCGTGCGTGGAGGAGCCCTCCCGCTGCGCGCCGGGGTGCGGCGACGGGCGCGTGACGGGTGGGGAGCGCTGCGACGACGGGGGCAGCGGGCCGGGCGACGGGTGTGCGGCCGACTGCGGGCTCGAGCCGGGCTGGGAGTGCGCCGACGAGCCCTCCTGGTGCCACCCGATCTGCGCCGACGGCCTCGTGCGCGGCGACGAGCGCTGCGACGATCGTGGGCTGCTCGCCGGCGACGGCTGCGACGCCGCGTGCCAGCCGGAGCCCGGCTGGGACTGCGCGGGCGAACCGTCGTCCTGCGCGCCGACCTGCGGTGACGGCATCGTCCGCGGCGAAGAGAGCTGTGACGATCTCGGGCGCACGCCCGGCGACGGCTGCTCGGGCGCGTGCCGCACGGAGCCCGGCTATTCCTGCGCGAACGAGCCGAGCCGCTGCGAGGTGACCTGCGGCGACGGGACGGTGCTCGGCGCCGAGTCCTGCGACGACGGCGGGACGCTCGACGGCGACGGCTGCGACGCCGGCTGCCTGGTCGAGCCCGGCTTCCGCTGCGACGGCGAGCCGAGCCGCTGCGCACAGTGCGGCGACGGCGCGCTGCAGCCCGGCGAGGGGTGCGACGACGGCGGGACGCAGCCGGGCGACGGCTGCAGCACGCTCTGCAGGCTCGAGCCCGGCTTCGCCTGCACCGGGGAGCCGAGCCGCTGCGCGACCCTCTGCGGGGACGGCCTCATCCGCGACCTCGAGGCCTGCGACGACGGCAACGTGGTCTCAGGCGACGGCTGCGACGCCACCTGCGTGATCGAGCCGAGCTGGGGCTGCACCTCGACACCGAGCCGCTGCGTGCCGCTCTGCGGGGACGGCGTGGTCCGGGGCACCGAGAGCTGCGACGACGGCAACCTCGCAGGGTCCGACGGCTGCGCGCAGAACTGCACGATGCAGGCCGGGTGGCTCTGCCTCGGCGAGCCGTCGAGCTGCGCGCCGGTCTGCGGCGACGGCCTCGTCCGTGGCGGCGAGGGCTGCGACGACGGCGACCTCGAGGCCGGCGACGGCTGCGCGCCGACCTGCCGGCCGGAAGGCGGCGCGATCTGCGCAGGCGAGCCGTCCAACTGCCTCACGCTCTGCGGCGACGGTCGCCTGGACCCGCTCGAAGGCTGCGACGACGGCGACACGACGGGCGGCGACGGCTGCGGTCCCGACTGCCGGCCCGAGCCGGGCTGGGCCTGCCAGGGCTCGCCCTCCCTCTGCCTGCAGAGCTGCGGCGACGGCCTGATCGACGCCGCCGAGGGCTGCGACGACGGCGGGCTCGTGACAGGCGACGGCTGCGATGCCTCCTGCGCCACGGAACCCGGCTGGAGCTGCGTCGGCGAGCCGAGCCTCTGCGGCGCGACCTGCGGAGACGGGCTGCTGCGCGCGTCGGAGACGTGCGATGACGGCGGCCTCCTGGCGGGCGACGGCTGCGACGCGACCTGCGGGATCGAGCCGGGCTGGAATTGCCCCGGCGAGCCGAGCGCGTGCGCGCGTTGTGGCGACGGCGTCGCGCAGGCGGGCGAGGGCTGCGACGACGGCGCGCTCCTGCCGGGCGACGGCTGCGACGCGACCTGCGGGATCGAGCCGGGGTTCTCCTGCAGCGGCGCGCCCTCGAGCTGCGCGGCGGGCTGTGGCGACGGCGCGCGCACCGTGACCGAAGGCTGCGACGACGGCGGCCTCGCGCCGGGCGACGGCTGCGACGCCACCTGCGCGGTGGAGCCGGGCTGGAGCTGCGGCGGGAACTCGTGCGCGCCGATCTGCGGCGATGGCCTCCTCCTGGGGAGTGAGGCGTGCGACGACGGCGGCCTCGCGCCCGGCGACGGCTGCGGTGCGGGCTGCGCGACCGAGCCGGGGTTCTTCTGCCCGCCAGGCGCGTCCTGCGTCGCGATCTGCGGCGACGGCCTCGTCCGAGGCCCCGAGAGCTGCGACGACGGCGCGACGTTGCCGGGCGACGGCTGCCTGCCCGTCTGCGCGATCGAGCCCGGTTGGAGCTGCAGCGGCGAAGCCTCCTCGTGCGCGCCGGTCTGCGGCGACGGCGTCCGCCTCGGCAGCGAGGCGTGTGACGACGGCGGCTTCGCGCCGGGCGACGGTTGCGACGGAGCCTGCGGCGTCGAGGAGGGCTTCGCGTGCGCCGGCGAGCCGAGCGTCTGCACGAGCGAGTGCGGCGACGCCGTGGTCCGAGGGCCCGAGGGGTGCGACGACGGCGCGCTCGTGCCGGGCGACGGCTGCAGCGCTTCCTGCTCGATCGAGCCGGGTTGGCTCTGCTCCGGCGCGCCGAGCGCGTGCACCGCCTGTGGGGACGGCGTGATCTCTGCCTTGGAGGAGTGCGACGACGACGGCGCGCTGGGCGGCGACGGCTGCGACGAGACCTGCGCGATCGAACGCGGTTTCTCCTGCAGCGGCGCGCCGAGCGTCTGCAGCGCGTGCGGCGACGGCGTCCTGCAGCCGGCGGAGGACTGTGACGACGGGGCCCGTGTCGGCGGCGACGGCTGCAGCTTCGCCTGCCACCTCGAGCCTGGTTGGAGCTGCGTCGGCAGCCCGAGCGAGTGTCACCTCTGCGGCAATGGTGGTCTGGAGTCCGGCGAGGGCTGCGATGACGCCAACCTCCGCGACGGCGACGGCTGCGACTCGACCTGCGCGGTCGAGTCGGGCCACGGTTGCGCGGGCGAGCCGTCCCGCTGCGCGCCCGTCTGCGGGGACGGCCTCGTGCGCGGCGCAGAGCTGTGCGACACGTTCGAGACGTTCGGCGCGCGCTGCACGGAGCTCGGGCTGCTGCGCGGCGCCGGCCAGCCGCTGCGCTGCCTGCCCGACTGCAGCGGCCTCGACGAGGCGAGCTGCGCGGGCGGACCGATCGACTCCGCGGCGGCGCTCACGGCGGCGCTCGCGGAGGCCGCCGCAGCGCCGGGCCCCGACATCGTCGCGATCCGGCCCGGCAGCTATGCGGGTCCATTCGAGATCGACGAGTGCGGCGGTCTCCCCTGCGCCGGCCCCGCGGGCGGCGTGACGCTGCGGCCGCTCACGAGCGGCGTCGAGCTGCTCGGCCCCGACTGCCTCGTCGTCCGGAGCGGCAACAACACCATCGAGGGACTGCGCCTGCAGGACTGCGCGACCGCGATCGAGCTCGTCGCGGGCGCGTTCGCCGGCGGCAACGTCGTCCTGCACAACGAGCTCGTCTGGACGAACGTCGCGCCGATCGCCGGCATCGTCGCAGCGTCCGAGGACGCCACGATCGAGGCGAACCGCCTCGCCCACGGCCTCGCCGTGGCGAGCGGCGTCGCGATCGGCGTCAGCGGTGCGCGCGCGATCGTCGCGCAGAACGTCGTCACCGGAGGCTTCCTCGCCGGCTTCGACGTCGCCCTCGGCGGCGGCGCAGACCCGATGCGGCTCGACCACAACTCGGTCTCGCTCAGCGGCGCCGCCGCCTCGACCGCGCTCGATCTCCGCGGCGTGGACGCGCTCTGCGCCCGGTCCAACGTCCTGACCGGCGGCGCGCTGACCACGCCCGTCGCGATCGTCCAGACGAACCTTGCGGCGGCCGCCGACTGCGGAGGTGTGCCGTCGGGTGACAACGCGGTCGCCGGCGGGCGCAACTGTCGTGGCGGCGGGTGCGCGACGCTCTGCGCGAACGGCGGGCCGCTCTGCGCCTTGCCGGCCGCGGGCGCCTACGCCGACGCCGAGCTCTGCCCGACGGCGGCGCTGATCGACCTCGCGACCGACGCCGGCTACGACCTCGTCGACGACGATCCGGCCACCTTCCTCGGCCCCGCGCCCGACTGCGGCGCGCACGAGTCGGGCGCGTCCCGCCGGTACGCCGATCGGCTCGTGAGCTGTCCCTAGGAGAGGAAGGCGGACCGGCCGAGCGGAAGCGGGCTCCGCGCCCCGACGTCGGCGCGAACCGCGGTCGTCGAGGCACCCGACCGCCGTGCGAACGGCCGGCGCGGACGCGCGAAGCGTTCGGCGGCGTTCGGGAGCGACGCGAGGGCGGGCGCGGCGATCAGCGGCCGTGGCACTTCTTGTACTTCTGGCCGCTGCCGCACGAGCACGGATCGTTGCGGCCGGGGACCTCGACGCGGCGGACGGGCTCGCGCGAGGCCTCGGGCTCGCTGTCGACGTAGAGCCAGCGCCCCTCCTCCTTGCGGAAGTGCGAGCGCTCGCGCTGGTGGAACGGCCGGCCTCCGGTGCGGCCCCGCACGATGAACTCGACGAGGCCGTCGGTGTCCTCCGCGCCGCCGCGCTCGGTCCCGACGATCTCGAGCCCGAGCCACTCGGTCTCGCGCGACCAGCGCGTCGTCGCCTCGCGGTCGAGCCCGTCGCGGGTCTTTGGATCGTGGCTCTCGATCACGTGATCGATCGCGCCGCGCACGTAGGCGACGTAGCGCGAGCGCATCAGCGCGAGCGCGGTGCGCGCGGGGGCGCCGGCGAGGATGGGGGCACAGCAGGCGGACTCGGCGGTGCCGGAGCCGCAGGGGCAGGGGAGCTCGGGAGGGGTCGTCACGGGGGCGCAACCTAGCGCGGGCGCGTCGGCGCGGCTTGCACCCCGTCGGGCCGGCGTGCGACATGCGCGCCGGTGACCGCTCCCAACGACACTCCGCCGGCGCTCGTCGGCGAAGGGCATCCCTCGTGGGGCGCGGCTTCGGCTGCGACGACGGCCGCGCCGCTCGTCGTGCTGGGGTATGCGGCGATCGCGGCAGTGCTGCACGCGGTCGGCGGCGGGAGGCTCGTGATCCCGGGCGTCGCCGCGATCGTCGTGACGATCGCCGTCTCCGTCGCGCAGCTCGCCCGGCTGCGCTGGGCCCGGTGGGCCTTCCCGATCCTGGGCGGGCTCGGCGTGCTCGTCGCGCTCGGCGCGCTCGCGCCTGGTCCGCTGCGGACGCTGCTCGTCGGCGACTCGCAGGAGCTCGCGCTGCTGTTCGTCCTCGTGATGCTCGGGGCGCCGACGAACGCGGCGACGAAGCTCTCCTTCCGGATCCCGGTCCCGGCCGCCGACGCCGCGCGGCTCTCGCCCCGGCCGGACGCCGCGCGGCTCGCGCTCGCGATGCCGGCCCTCTCGACGGCGGTGATCTGCCTCGGCGCGGCGCTCGTCACCGGGAGCGCCTTCGACATGCTCAAGCCGTTCCACGTGGCGCTCGCGCTCGCGGCCTTCGCCTTCGCGCTGAGCGGCCTTCGCCTGCCCGGGACGACGCGCTGGAAGGCGCTGGGCGTCGCGACGCTTGCGCTGCTGCTCACGGCTGCGGTGGTCGTCGTCGAGCATCGCGCGGCCGGGCGGTGACGAAGGGCTGGAAGAGGCGGGCCTCGATCGCCTCGGGCACGCCGGGCCCGTCCGGCCTCGGGAGTTTCTGCAGGTAGAGCGGAGGGACGCTCGCGGAGGACATCGCGAAGAGCTTCGGCCTCTTCTCGTCGTCGCGCGCGGGCATGCCGGCCATCGCAGGAGAGCGGTCGGAGCCGCGCACGTCCGCTCGCCCCCAAGGCGAGCGAGGGTAGGCTCGCGCGCGGGAGGAGAGACATGATCGTCACGGGAGCCGATCCTCGGGCGCGCTGGCGGACGCTCGCGGAGCTGCCCGAGCTGACGGACGTCGAGGCGGCAGAGCTTGCCGCGCTGCCGGTCGGCGCGCGTGAGGCGCCGCTGGAGTGGCTCTTCGAGCTGCGGACCGAGGAGCGCGGCCGCTTCGACAAGGACGCGCAGGGCGAGGTCGTCTGGACCGAGCGCACCGCGAAGGCGTGGCGGGCGCGCCCCGACCCGCGCGTCCGACGGGCCGGCCTGATCTCGCTCTGCGGCGTGGAGCACCTCGGCCTCGAGGTGCTCGGCGGCTTCCCCGGGGTCGAGCGCCTCGGCGACTCGATCACCGCGCTCATGCTCGAGGGACACCACCTCCACGGTGCGGCGCTCGGCTGGATCGGCGCGACGCGTCCGTGGACGGAGCTCGCGATCTGGGGCGCCCGGTGGAGCGACGCCGCGCGGGCGGCGGGTCTCGCGGCGCTGACGACGGCGTGGCCGGCGCTGCGGGGGCTCGCCCTCCTGACCGCGCGTCCTACGGCGGCAGAGCTGCGCCTGCTCGCGGCCTCCTCCTTCCTGCCCGGGCTCGAGGAGCTGACGCTGAGCTCGCACCCGCTCGACGGCCCCGCCGCCGCCGCGCTGGCCGGCCGCCTGCCACCGCTCGTGCTGCTCGATCTGCGGGGCGCTGCGCTGGCCGCCCGCTCCGTCGCCGCCTTCGTCCCGGCGGCCGCGCGCGCCCGGTGGCTCGAGCTCTCGGGCAACGCGCTGGGCGACGCGGGGCTGCGCAAGCTGATCGACGCAGGCGGCCTCGCCTCCTGCGAGGAGCTCCGGCTCTCCGGCTGCGGCCTGAGCGACGCGGCGGTCCGCGCGCTGGTCGCGGCCGATCCGCCGCGCCTGCGAGCGCTCTGGCTCGACGGGAACGGGATCGGCGACGCGGGGATCGAGGCGCTCGCGCGCTCGCCGCTCTTCGGCCGCCTCGACGACGCCTCTCTCGCGCAGCGCGGCCTGACGCCGCGGTCGTCGCTCGCGCTGGAGGGCCACCCGCTCGCCGCGGCGTTGGAGCGGAGCATGCGCCGCGAGGGCTGCCAGCGGCTGTGGTTCCTCGGCCGCTGAGCGCTACGCCTCCGCCGGTACGGTGAGCCGCTGCAGCTGCGCCCGCGCCGCCCGCGTCGCGCCCCGCACGAAGGCCGGCGCCGCCCGCCCGCGCACGAGCACGAAGATCCCCAGCGTGCTCGCCGCGAGCCGCCGCGCGTCGTCCGCGACGCTCACGCCCGCGCAGAGCCGGCCCTGCCGCCGCGCGTTCGTCAGCGCGTGTCGGTGCGCCGCCTCGAGCGGCCCGCAGAGCTGCTCAAGCACCGTCGCCTCGTAGCGCGCGAGCGCCGCGTCGAAGAGCGCCTGCTTGCTGCCGAACTCCAGATACATGCTGTTGCGGTTCACGACGAGCGCCTCGACGAGCTGCTGCGTCGAGGTCCCCTCGAAGCCTCGAGCCTCTCGGGCTGGATGCCGCAGCCCTGCATGGTGCACGACGGCGCGGCGAAGGGCCTCGCGACCCTCGGCCACGGCGCGACCGCGATCCCGGGGCTGCATCGTGTGTTCGCCGACGAACTCCCGAGGATGCACCGGATGGGCGGACCGCAGCACGGTTCGCACGCCCGCTGGGCCGAGCGCATCGCCACGCTCGCGAAGGTCGCCGAGGTCGAGCTCGCGACCCGGGACGGCTGGTTCACGTGGCGCTCGCGGCGGCGGCGAGCACGGGCTGGCGGGCGGCGAGCGTGAGCACGAAGCGGGCACCTCCGAGCGGCGAGCGCTCGTGCGTGAGCGTGCCGCCGTGGCGCTCCGCGATCCCGCGGGCGATCGCGAGGCCGAGCCCGGTCCCGATGCGCGGGCCCTCCCGCGGCCGGGCGGTGACGAAGGGCTGGAAGAGCCGGGCCTCGATCGCCTCGGGCACGCCGGGCCCGTCGTCGTCGAAGGTGAGGCGCACCCGGGCGCCGTCGCGCGTGGCGCAGAGCTGCACACGACCGCCCGCAGGGAGCGCCAGCAGCGCGTTCTCGACGAGGATCAGGCAGAGCTGCACGAGCTGGCCCTGATCGGCCTCGAGCGTGACGCCGTCACCCTGCACGGTCGCGGTCACCTCGGGCGCGAGCGGGCCGAGCCCCTGCCGCGCGGTCGAGAGCGCCAGCGCCAGCGTCGCGCCCGCGTCGACCTCCCGCAGCTCGAGCGGGCGGGGCCGACCGTAGCGCAGCAGCTCGTCGGTGAAGCGGGTCGCGCGCTGCAGCTCGTGGTGGATCGCCGCGAGGGCCTCGGGATCGGCGCCGCTGCGCCCGAGCAGCTTTGCGTGCGCGCCGATGACGCCGAGGGGATTGCGCAGCTCGTGCGCGACGGCGGCGGAGAGCTGGCCGAGCTCCGCGAGGCGGCCGGCCTGATCGGCGCGCGTCTCGGCGCCGGCGAGGGCGCGGGCGAGCTCCGCGGCGGGCGCGGCGTCGGGGGCGAGGCGCCGGCCGAGGCGCTCCGCGAGCGACTGGCGCAGTGGCTCGACCGCGAGCGCGGCGCCGAGCAGCACGAGCAGCGTCGTGAACGAGGCGGGCTGAAAGGCGGCCGCCTGCGCGCCGAGCAGGAGCGCGCCGAAGAGGAAGCCCGCCGAGAGCACCGACCCGAGCGCGGCGTAGGCCAGGCTGCGCTCGAGCACGCGCCGCTCGGCGGCCGGGCCGTAGCGGCGGACCACGTCGGCGAGCACGAGCAGCGAGGCGAGCACGAGGTGCACCCCGAGCGGGAAGGCGAGGCCGTGGGCGAGCAGCACGGCGTTGAGCAGCCCGCCTGTGAAACAGAGCGCGCCCGCGAGCAGCAGGCCCTTGAGCGGGCCGCGCGCCTCGGGCGTCGACCGGCGGAGCTGTACGACGAGGCGGACCGACGGGACGACCGCCGCGACCACGGCGAGCGCCATCGTCGGCCAGAAGAGCGGGCCGCGGGAGAGATCCCGCGGGTCGTACGCGACGCCGGGCGCGAGCGCGCCGAGCACGGTGAGCGCGGCCGCGATCCCGTAGCCGAAGCGCACGAGCCCGCGGGACTTTCCGCCGGTCAGCTCCCACGCGGCGTGCAGGAAGGTCGCGGCGATGAAGGCGCCCGAGGCGGCGAGGTGGCCGCCGAGCGTGCGCGCAGGGCCCTCGTCGAGCGAGCAGAGCCCCAGCACGATGCACCAGAGCGCGACGGCGGCCGAGAGCGCGGCGAGGCCGCGGGAGGAGGGCGCGCGGCGCAGCGTCGTGCCGAGCAGCAGGAGCGCGACGGAGAGCGTCGGGATGAGGCTGGCGACGAAGAAGGGGCCCATGGGGCGGGGCGGATCGTAGTTCCGATCGTCCTCGGGCGCGGAGCCCGCCTCCCCGGCCCGTGCTGCGCGCGTGGCACGGCTCGGGCGTCGCCCCTCACGCCGCGAGGCCCGCGACCGTCACCTCCTCGACGACCGCCGAGATCTTCTGCAGCTCGCGCAGCGCCTCCGCCTCCGGATCCCGCGCCGCGAAGGGCACGAGCGTCAGGCGCGCGGCGATCGCCTCGAGCTCGCAGAGCACCCGCTCCCGGTCCGCCTCGGCCGCCGCCGCGAGCCCGCCGAGGCGCGCCGCCGCCTCGAGCCGCACGCGGATCGCCAGCGCGCGGGCGTCCTGCTCCTCCACGCCCCGCGCGAGCAGCTCTGCCAGCCTGGCCGTCGCCTCCGGCACGTCGAGCTCGGGCGTCGCGAGCGCGGTGCGCATGTCCGTCAGCCGACGTTCGAGCCGCAGCAGCGCGGTCGTCACCCCGCGCACGCGCGCGAGCTCCGGGGCGAGCGCCGCGCCCGCGAGGCCGGGCAGCCGCGCGAGCGCCTGCGCGAGCCGCGCCTCGACCTGCGCGATGCGGCCCGCGACGTCGGAGTCGGGCGGGGTCGGCGCGCCCGTCACAGCGGCCGTCCGCGGCGAGAAGAGGAGCGGCAGGGCGAGCGGCCACAGCAGCGTCGCGAAGAGCGCCTGCAGCAGGCGCGGCCCGGCGGGGCGGCCCTCGGCGCGCAGCCAGGTGGCCGCGGCGATCGCGAGCCCGAAGAGGAGCCAGAGGAAGACGGTCTCGGTGAGTCGCACGGCGCACCTCCCGGGATCAGTGACCGAAGACGATCGCGTCGGCGAGGCGCCAGAGCGCGACGGGCGCGACGGCGGAGTAGACGGCGCCCCACGCGAGCACGAGCCGCTGGAGGAAGAGCCCGCGGCGCTCGTGGGTCACCGGCAGCCGCGTGACGAGGAACCCCAGCGTGCGGCGCAGATCCAGCAGCCCTGCGAGCCCCGCGACGAACGGCAGCGCGAGCCCGGCGAGCAGCACCAGCGGCGGCGGGGGCGCGGGCAGGTGGAGCACGCTCGCGAGCGCGACGGCGGCCCAGAACGGCAGGAGCCCGAGCAGCAGCACGCTCGCGACCGCCTGCACACGTGTCCCTAGCAGCGCGACGAGCCGCAGCTCCGCGTCGAGGCCGGCGAGCTGCGTGTAGAACCAGAAGCTCGGCAGGCAGAGGCACAGCGCGCCGAAGAGCGCCGCGGGCACGGCGAGCGGGAGCCACTGCCAGGGCTCGCTCGCGGCGAACTCGGCGCTGATCCCCGGCAGCCGCGCCCCGAGCGCCCCGACGACGAGGCCGTGCAGCGCGAGCGCGGCGGCGGAGAGCGCGGCGAGCCTCGGCAGCAGCACGGCGTGGGCCTCCGGGAAGAGCTGCAGCTCGTCGAGGCGCCAGCGGCGCAGCAGCACGAGCTCGAACGTGGTGGGCAGCTCTGCGGTCCGGAACGGGGCGGGCGGCGGCGCCGTGTCGAGCGCGCGGGGCAGCGGGGCAGCGGGCTCGGGGAGCAGGAGGGCGGGGACGAGGGAGGCGGGCAGCGTGGCTTCCATGGTGACTCCTGTGGGGAGGCGTACGAGGCGCAGAGCTGTCTGGGCGCGTCAGACGAGCCCGAAGAGGACGGCGAGCTCGAGGCCGACGAGGCCCACGAGCGCCAGCCAGACGAGCGGGAAGAGCCGGCCGGCGGTCGGCTCGAGCGCGCGCAGCGTCCGCAGGAACGTGTCGGCCATCGCGACGCCGGTGCCGAGGAGGATCGTGGCGTGCAAGGCGACGCGGACCACGACGTGCGGCAGCGCGAGCTCGAAGAACCAGGAGATCGGGACGGAGGCCAGCAGCGCGAGCGAGCCGTACGTCACGGCGAGCAGGGCGGCAAAGCTGGCCGTTCGCAGGGCGAGGCGGCTGCCGAGGAACGAGCGCACGACCCAGAGGGCGGGCAGCGAGAGCGTCCAGGAGAGGCCGGCGGCGAGCGGCGCCTGCACGGCGGCGAGCGCCATGTCGGTGGCGCCTTTGGAGAAGGCGATCGTGACCCCGTAGGCGGAGACGCCGGCGATCGCGGAGGCGAGCAGCGCGGGCACGAGAAAAGGATTGCCGGCGCCGGCCTCGCGGGCGTGGAACGCGCTCGCGAGGGCCTCGGGGCGGCGGAGGGCGAGGCCTACGTCGCGGAAGGCGGCGGCGAGGCTGGGGGCGGCGGCGGCGTGCATGGGCGGTCTCTCCGGGGTGCGTTCCCCCGGAGGTCCAACGCACACGGCGTGCCGAGCGCGCGGCCGCCGAATTCCACGCACTTGCGCGGCGCGCCGACAACGCTGGTTGCGGTCGCCGACAACGGCGGTTGCGGCCCCGATCCCCGCACGCGCCGCGGCCGGACGGGACGCCCCTTCACCGCCCCCGCACGTCGAACGCGATCGTCAGCCCCTTCGCCGGCCCGATCGCCGCGCCGAGCCGCAGCTGCGGGTGCTGCTCACGGTGCTCGCGGCGGGCGTCGCGCTCCACGCGCGGTCCGAGCCAGTCCGCGAGCTCCTGCAGCGAGATCTGGCCGTCTCCGTCCTGGTCGGCGCGTGCCTGGCCGATCGCCTCGAGCAGGTGCGTCGTGAAGAGGCCGCCGTCGCCGCCGGGCGCCGGACCCGTGAGCTCCGCGGCGCCCGCCGCCGAGAAGATCGCGACCTTGCCCGGGAGGCCGGCCTCCTTCACCGGGACGAGCGGCCTCGCGCCCGGCGGCAGCACGGAGCGGCCGCCGCTGCCCGAGAAGCAGGCGTCGACGAGCGCGATGACGTCGCGCGCGCGGGTCTTCGAGAGCGCCGCGGTCACGGCGGCGAGCGGGAGCGCGGTGCGATCGAGGTAGGCCGGATCTCCGTCGTACGGCACGAGGTAGGGCGTGCCGGTGGAGGGGTCGGGCGCGCCGTGGCCGGCGAAGAACAGGTAGATCCGGCCGCCCGCGGGCACGTTTGCGGCCAGGAACGCGAGCTCCTTCTCGACGTCGCCGCGGGTCGCGCGCTCGTCGAGGATGAGCCGCACGTTGCGCTCGGGCACGCCGAGCGTCGTGCGCGCCAGCGCCGCGAAGCGCTCGGCGTCGCGGCGCGCGCCCGGCGTCGCGACGACGTCGCGGTAGCGCTCGATCCCGATGACGAGCGCGAAGGCTGCGGGCTGCGGCGCGCCCGGCAGGAAGGCGTCGGGGGCCGCGGCAGGGGCCGGCACGCTCCCGAGGATCCCGGCAGCGCCGGGCCCGCCGCCGGCGCTCGGCGGGAGCACGAGCTGCAGCTCCGCGGTCGGGCCCGGGATCGGGAGCTGCAGCGAGCGCTCCTCGTGGCCCGCGCTCGTCGCGCCGATGGTCAGCAGTGCAGGAGCGCCGTGCAGGTCGACCGGATCGGCCGCGCAGACGACCGAGACGGTCATCAGGCCGACGCCGATCCCGATCCCGAAGACCCCGCCGAGCAGCCCGCCCATGCCCTCCCCGGTCTGGGGATCGAAGCGCGTCAGGCCGTAGATCCCGCCCACGGTGCCGACCACGCCGAGCGCGGGAGAGATCCAGCAGGCGCCGCTCGGCTCCTGGACGGTCACCGCGTACGGCGCCTCGACGACCGCCGGCGAGAGGCCCCGCTTCGCGCGCCCGTTCGCGCCCAAGGTCCAGACCTCGGCGCCCGCCGGATCGGTGATCACGCGGATCGAATGGACGCGTTGCTCGCTGCGCTCGGTGTAGCAGCCGCCGGCGAGCGCGGCGCAGGCGAGCAGCGTGAAGCAGGGTCGGGCAGGGCGCATCGGCCACCTCCGGAGGGGCGCCCGTATAGCGCACGAGCTCCGACGCGACCATCCGCGTCCGCGCGCCGACGGCGGTGCGGCCGTCGCGCTACTGCGCCTCGATCGGCGACACGGCCCAGAGGAACCCGCGCAGCTGTCCGACCTCGTAGCCGCGCGCCCGGTCCGGCGGGTAGCGCGCGTCGAGCGCCCTCGCGACGTCCGGCGGGATCGCAGCCGGGGCGCCGTGGCAGAGCAGGCACGGCGCCTCGATCACGATCGGCAGCGCCACCCGCGCCTCCCACGCCTCGACCGCCCGGTACGGCGGGGGCGGCGCGGTGCGATCCCCGGCCGAGACCAGCAGCGCGCCCACCCAGTCCGGCGGCGCCACGTTCGTCGGCCCGCGGGTGCGCAGCGACGCGCGTCCGACCCGGACGCCCGTCTTCGCCTCGATCTCGGCGCGGATCACCGGCGCCTCTTCGGCGCAGAGCTGCACGGCTGCGATCGGCCCCTCCTTCTCGAGCGCCGCGGTGAGGCGGCCCCGCAGGGCCCGACCGAGCTCCTTCGCGGCCGCCTCCGCGCGCGTGAGCTCCTTGTCCCACGCGAGGCCCTCGCCCCGCGGGAGCGCGCCGGTCGAGGGCGGGATCGGCGCGGTCACCGGGAGGGCCGGCTCCGTGGCGGCGGCGGGCAGCGCGGCGAGCAGGATCAGCACGGCGAGCAGGTCTCTCATGGCCGCGAGGGTGCCCCCGCCGGGCGACTCCGGCAAGCAGGTGTGACAGACGCGCGGGCCGCCCAAGAGGGGGAGTCGCGCGGCCGTGTAGGGTGGCGCCGTGCGCTCGCTCCTCCCGCTCCTGCTCGCCGGGCTGCTCGCGCGGCCTTCGCCGGCCCGCGCGGAGGCGGACGATCTGCGGGAGGCGAGGGCCCGCTACGAGGCGCTGCAGTACGACGAGGCGATCACGCGCGCGACGCGCGGGCTCAAGCGGCCGGGGCTGTCGCGGGAGGCGCTCATCGGGCTGCTCGAGGTGCTCGGCCTCGCGTGGGTCGTGCTCGACGACGAGCGGGCGGCGGCCGAGGCGTTCGACGCGCTCCTCGCGCTGGATCCGGAGCACCGCCTGCCGCGCGGCACGAGCCCGAAGCTGGTGGAGGCGCTCGAGGCGGCGCGCGCGGAGCGGGCCGGGCGGCCCTCGCTCGCGCTCATCGGCGCGCCGGTCTCGGCCGAAGACGGGCTCGGGATCGCCGCGCGCCTCGTCGATCCGGCGTCGCGGACGGCCGGCGTGCGCGCGCAGCTGCGCGCCGCCGACGCGCAGGACTTCACGGCGACGCCCCTGCGCTGCGGCGAGGATGGCGTCTGTACGGGTGTGGCACTCGCCTCT